>CAZZNK010000012.1:22113-33949 GCA_964655585.1 uncultured Flavobacteriaceae bacterium | reverse complement strand
CAGCTTCTAAAGCTCTAATATTACGTCCTTCTCTACCAATAATTCTACCTTTAACATCATCAGATTCTAAGTTAAAAACAGATATACAGTTTTCTACAGCTTGCTCTACACCAACGCGTTGAATAGTGCCTAAAACAACTTTTTTTGCTTCTTGTTCTGCTGTTAACTTCGCTTCTTCTACAGCTTGTTGCACAAAAGCCATAGCATCTGTTTTTGCTTCGTCTTTTAACGATGTGATCAACTCATTCTTAGCCTCATCTGCAGACAAACCAGAAATTTGCTCTAACATATCTACATGACGGTTATGCATTTTATTAAGCTCTTCTTCTTTTTTGTCTAAAAAATCTAGCTTATAAGTAAAGTCTGCCTCTTTTTTTTCTAGAGAACCATTCAATTTTTTATTTTTATCAACTTCTGATGCCACTTGAGACTCTCTATCTCTGGTGCGTTTTTCTACATCAATTATTTTTTTCTCTCTTGAAAAAATTACTTTTTCGTGCTCAGATTTTAATTCAATAAATTTCTCTTTTGCTTGCAATATTTTGTCCTTTTTTATCCCTTCAGCTTCTATTTTTGCTTCTTTTAGAATTGCTGTTGCTGTTTTCTTAGTATTTCTAATTAATTTACTTGCTTTCGTTTTTTCTAAAAACTTAGCAATACTATAACCAATTGCTATTCCTATAAAGATTCCCAGTAAAATGGGAAGTATCATTCCTTCCATAATTTAAATTTAGTGTATAAAAAAACCTACATTAGATGGGTTTATATAAACTCCATTATGACATTTATAGGACTAACTAATTGATCAAGGATCCGTTCTAAGACGGCTTGCTTTAGCAACTAAGACTTATCCTTCATAATAGATTAGTGTTGAGTTTATCAAACAAATTACTAACGTAGGCAGTGTATTATTGTGTATTTTAAAGAACTTATTATTCTAAATGCGCATCTATTAAATTAGTGAGCTCATTTATTTTTTGTAATGCTTCTGTATTTGTGGTGCTTTTTTCTAAAGAACTAATTTCTAACTTAGATGCAAATTGTAATGCGCACATTGCCAAAACATCTTGTTTGTCACTTACGGCATAATTTTGCTCGTACTTAGAAATTAATTGATTAATTGCTGATGCTGCTTTACGCATACCTTGCTCTTCTTGTGTTGTATTTACACTTAAAGGATAGGTTCTACCCGCAATTACAATATTTATTTTTAGTTTTCCCACAATACAAAGAACTTATTCATGTAATTGAACAATGCACTTATCGATTTCTCGAATTAAAGCATTTATTTTGAGTTTTGTATCTCGTTTATTTTCTTTACTGCCTTCTATAGTTTTGGCAATTTTAAGCAAACTATACTCTTCTTCTTGCTTTTTTATAAATTGCTGCTTTTCTAAAAGTTCTTGTTGTAAATTAGTAGTATTTTGAAGTAAAATAGTGTTTTCTTTCTTCAAAAACTCATAGTTAGATAATAAGTTTTTTAACTTATCTTCCAGTAAATGAACTGCTTCTAATGTATTACTCATTCAACTTTTTAGCATAAAACTATATCAACAAAGTTAGCATTCTTTTATTGTTTTCCTACTTTTTTTTAATTTAATATTCAATATTTATCAAATTCTGAGTAAAATCATATAAAAGTACCTTTAAAATTTTATTACATTAGCATTAAAATTTTATGACTTGAAAAAAAAATATTTCTTAGTACTCATTCTTTGCTATTTTTCTAGTTTTGGGCAAAAAAAATATCCTAAAGACTATTTTAGAAATCCTTTAGACATTCCTATTGTATTGGCAGGAACTTTTGGAGAACTCCGTAGCAATCACTTTCATGCAGGTTTTGATATTAAAACACAACGCAGAAATGGATTGAAAATATTTTCTGCGGCTGATGGATATGTTTCTCGCATTAAAGTCTCTATTTGGGGATATGGAAAAGCCTTATATATTACACATCCAAACGGCTATACAACGGTATATGCGCATTTGAGTAAATATGGAAAAGGTATTGAAGAATATGTAAAGAAAATTCAATATAAAAAAGAAAGTTACCAAACTGGTAATATTTTTCTAAAACCAAATCAACTAAAAGTAAAAAAAGGGCAAATTGTGGCTTATTCAGGGAGTACTGGCGGATTTGTAGCTCCTCATTTACATTTTGAAATTAGAGATACCAAAACAGAAAAAGTGATCAATCCAATGCTTTTTGGGTATCTTCCAAAAGATACCATTGCCCCTATTTTTAAGACACTGATGTTATATCCTTTGGATAAAAATTCAAGAATCAATCAATCAAATAAAAAAAGAATCATTCCATTAAAAAAAGTTGGACATAATGAATATGTAACTGATAGAATCTCTGGAAGCGGTGCTATCGGTTTTGGCGTAACTGTTTTTGATAGATTGAACGGCGCCAATAATAAAAACGGGATTTATAGTTTAGAAATGCAGGTAAACGGAAAACGAGTATATTATCATAATGTCGCAACTTTTTCATTTCCAGAAAGTAAATACATTAATTTATTGATTGATTATCCGTATTACAAATCTTACAAAAAACGATTACAAAAAACATATAAAGTAGATAGGAACAAATTAAGTATATATAAAAACTTGATAAATAAAGGGAAGTTAACACTTGAAAAAGGATTTAATTATACTGTTAAAATTATTGCTAAAGATTTTGCAGGTAACAATAGCGTTATAAAAATTCCTATTGTAGGGGAAAAAAATAACACCATTTTTGATATTCCGAAAGATACTACTGCGTATAAAATTGTGGCTAAAAATTTTCAGAAATACACAAACAAAAATGTTACTGTGGCTTTTCCTAAAAATACTTTTTATGAAGATATCTATTTAGATTTTCTTGTTAAAAATGGTGTTGCAAAAATTCATAAACCCAACATTCCGCTCGATAAAAAGTTTACGTTAACATTTGATGTTTCTACATATTCTGAAAAAGAAAAAAAGCAGTTATATATTGCCAATATCAATAATAAAAAATACCCCAGACATTATAAAACAATAAAGAAAAAAAGCAAATTCTACACCACAACAAAAACTTTAGGTAGTTATACTTTAATTACTGATAATCAAAAACCTAAAGTAAAACTTTATAGCTTTAAAAACAAACAATGGATAAGCAATTACAATTTATTAAAAGTAAAAATTCACGATACAGGTTCTGGTATAAAATCATACAGAGCAACCATTGATGGTAAGTGGATTTTAATGGAATACAACTTAAAAAAGAAACTACTAACCTATAATTTTAACGATAAAAAATTGGAAGGAAGTAAACATTTTTTTAAAATTGTAGTTTCTGATAATGTTGGAAATACGAATACACTTTCTGCAACGTTTTATAGAAAAGAAAAACACTAATTTGTCATTTCTGCAAAGGCAGAAATCTAAATATACACATGAAAAAACTTCTTTTATTCCTATTTTTTATTCCTACTCTTTTAATAGCACAAAAAACAGCAATTATAAAAGGAACTGTAAAAAATAAACAGAAACAACCTATTGAGGGTGTTTCTGTTAAGTTTAATAATACAGGGACAAGCACAGATAAAAACGGAAAGTACAGTCTTAGAATCCCTATAAAAAAGAAAGTTTCCATTGTTTTTAGCCACATTTCTTATCGTACTATTACTAAAAACAGCATTGTAAAATCTCGAAAAATCATCCGATTTTCTCCTATTTTATCACTAAAAACTGAAAAACTGAAAGAAATAGTTATCAAAGAGAAAAAAAATGCTGTAAAAGGAATTATAAAAATCGACCCGAATAAAGTAAAAGTTTTACCTGGCGCAAATGCAGGAGTAGAAAATTTATTAATGACGTTTGCAGGTGTAAATAACAACAATGAGTTGAGTACACAATACAATGTAAGGGGTGGTAATTTTGATGAAAACCTAGTATATGTTAACGGAATTGAAGTGTACAGACCCTTTTTAATCCGATCAGGACAACAAGAAGGTTTGAGTTTTATCAACGCTACTATGGTGCAGAATATCAATTTTTCTGCGGGTGGATTTCAAGCTAAATATGGCGATAAATTATCGTCTGTACTAGATATTACTTACAGAAAACCGACCGGATTTAAAACAACCATTGATGCAAGTTTAATTGGCGCAAGCGCTACTATTGAAGGAAACTTTGCGAATAAAAAAGGAAGCGCCATTGTAGGTGTTCGGTACAGAGACAATAGTTTGTTTGTAAATAGCAAACAGATTGAAACTAATTTTAAACCCAAGTTTACCGATGTACAATCGTTTTTATCGTATGATTTTAGTGATAAATTAACCTTCAATTTCTTAGGGAATTTCTCTCTAAACAATTACAATTACGCACCTATTTCTAGAAGAACAAGGTTTGGCACTGTTGCCGATCCAATTGAACTGATTGTGTTTTATAACGGGCAAGAACAAGATAAATACCTTACGCTATTTGGTGCTTTTTCTGCGGATTATAAAGTAAATGACCATTTTAAATTGACAGGAACAATTTCTAGCTACAATACCCAAGAAGAAGAATATTTTGATATTGCTGCTTCGTATAATTTAGGCGAAGTAGATAGCAATTTGGGGTCAGAGAATTTCGGTGAAGTGGCGTTTTCTGAAGGAATTGGCTCACAAATTAACCACGCTCGTAATGATTTAGATGCTTTAATTACCAATGCACAAATTAAAGGAACTTACAAAAAAGACAATAACCAATGGGATTTTGGTATTAAATATCAAACCGAAAATGTAAGAGACCGAATTATAGAATGGGAAATGATTGACTCGCTTGGTTTTTCTGTGCGTCCAATTCATCATATTGGCAATCAACAACCTTACGAAGCTTTTGAAGGTCCTATTACACCTTTTCAAGATATTAGAGCAAAAAACACCGTAAAAATCAATCGTTTTTCTGGATTTGCACAATTTAGTAGAAAAAACTTTTGGAACGAACATCAAGTGTGGTACAATATCGGTGTAAGAGCACAAAACTGGACAGTTGCATCCGCAGGAAATATCACAAAAAAGCATTTTATAGTAAGTCCGAGAGCACAATTTGCCATCAAACCAGATTGGGAAAAAGATATGCTGTTTCGGATTTCTGGAGGATTCTATTCACAACCTCCATTTTACAAGGAATTAAAGGATAATACGGGTGCAATACACCCCGAAGTGAAAGCACAAAAATCAATTCATTTTGTACTCGGTAACGACTATAGTTTTAAAATGTGGGACAGACCTTTTAAATTAACAACAGAGATTTATTATAAAGATTTATCTGATATAAACCCGTATTCAGTTGATAATGTTCGTATTCGGTATCAGGCAAAAAATAATGCAACTGCCTATGCCACAGGAATTGACATTCGTTTAAATGGCGAATTTGTTCCAGGTAATGAAAGCTGGGTAAGCATCGGATATTTAAAAACGCAAGAAAACATAGATCATAAAGGGAATATTGCAAGACCCACCGACCAACGTTTAAAAGTAGGTATTTTATTTCAAGATTATGTACCCAATTTACCAGATTTAAAAGCTTATTTAAATTTAGTTTTCAATACAGGAGTTCCCGGAGGATCACCAGCATATGCAGATGTATATAAATTTCAAAATAGATTACGCGCTTACAAACGTGCAGATTTAGGTGTTTCTTATGTATTTGCAGATGCTAAAAAACAATATAAAACAGGCTGGTTGCGAAATTTTAAAGAATTAACTGCTGGTTTAGAACTTTTTAACATGTTCGATATACAGAACTCCATAACCAATACTTGGGTAAGAGATGTCTATTCAAAGCAACAATTTGGTATTCCAAATTTTATGACAGGTAGAGTGCTGAACTTTAAAATTGGTATGCAGTTTTAAATTATCCTAAAATTTGCTCAGTATGTGCTTTCGTTTTTACCTTGGTAATAACATCTTCAATAATACCCTTTTCATCAATAATAAAGGTAGTTCTGTGAATTCCATCATAGGTTCTTCCCATAAATTTCTTTTCTCCCCAAACCCCAAAAGCATTGAGTACCGTTTTGTCTTCATCTACCAAAAGAGGAAAAGGCAAATGATGTTTGTCAATCCATTTTTGCTGTCTTTTTGCAGCATCTGCACTTGCACCTAACACTTCGTATCCTTTAGATAAAAATGTTTGATAATTATCTCTCAAATTACATGCCTCCATGGTGCAACCTGGTGTGCTTGCCTTCGGATAAAAAAACAAAACTAATTTTTTACCTGAGTAATCAGATAGTTTTATTGTATTTCCTTTATTATCTAGAGCTTCGAAATCTGGAGTTTTATCACCTATTTGTAGTGTTGTCATTTTTAAATTGATTAAAGATATTTGTACAAAGGTAAAAGTATATTTTTAAAAATTAAAATAATCATATATTTACCAAACATTTACCTTCAACCTTTTTATTATAAATGATAAAATCAGAAAAAGTACAGTTTGTTATTGATACGCTAGAAAGCATTTATCCTGAAACACCTATTCCGTTAGAGCATAAAGACCCATATACCTTACTAATTGCGGTTTTATTATCTGCACAAAGTACAGATGCAAGAGTAAATACAATCACTCCATTATTATTCGCTAAAGCGGATAATCCATATGACATGATTAAACTTTCTGCGGATAAAATTAGAGAAATTATAAAACCTGTAGGATTATCGCCAATGAAATCAAAAGGAATTTATGGCTTATCTCATATTTTAATTGATAAACACAACGGAAAAGTGCCACAAAGTTTTGAGTATTTAGAAGAGTTGCCTGCAGTGGGGCATAAAACAGCTAGTGTTGTAATGAGTCAAGCTTTTGGCATTCCTGCTTTTCCTGTAGATACTCATATTCATAGACTGATGTATCGATGGAATTTAACCAACGGTAAAAACGTAGTACAAACTGAAAAAGATGCTAAAAGACTATTCCCTAAAAAGTTATGGAACAAATTACATTTGCAAATTATTTATTACGGTAGAGAATACTCACAAGCTAGAGGTTGGAATTTAGATAACGATATCATTACCAAAACCATTGGTAGAAAAACGGTAATTGATGCGTATTATAAAAAATAGCTTTCTTTTTATTGGCAAATAGTTGCGTTAGGGATTGAAGTGAAAATCCTTTTTTATGTTTATTTAAAAAACGTCATTACGAGGAAGAATGACGAAGTAATCTGTTTAAATTATGGGATTTCCTCAGTTTATAAAAAACAAACTTCGCAATGACAATAAAAAAGATTGCAACGTAAAGCCCGACCTTTAGGTAACGCCCAAAATTAAAAAAATCCCCAACTACAATTGAGGATTTTTCCACTCTTAATTCAAATTCAATTCAATATGGTAATTTGATTTGGTTTTGATGACTTTTAACGATTTGGAAAAGTTAATCAAAAATTGAATTGTTTCTTTCTTAGGTTGCATCCTAAAATCGGATGACTTCTTTGAGTAAAGTTGCATCATATAGCTTATTTAAAATTCTGATTCTTAAAACTATAACGACACTTTTTACTATTTATTGTTAATTCACTAAAATAATTTTATTTTCTTCTATAATTTTTCTCAAATTAATCAATGCATAACGCATTCTTCCCAGTGCGGTATTGATACTAACACTTGTGTTTTCTGAAATTTCATTAAAACTCATATCTCTATAAATACGCATTTTTAACACCTCTTTTTGTTCCTCTGGCAACTCCTCTACAAGTTCTTTTACATTACCAAGTATTTGCTCTTTGATAATTTTATTTTCTGCATTCAGCTCTCCATCACCCAAAACAGAAAAAATATCAAACTCATCTGTATTTCTAAATTTTGGCATTCTGTTCTTTTTTCTAAAATGATCTATCACCAAATTATGAGAGATACGCATTACCCAAGGTAAAAACTTACCTTCTTCGTTGTATTTTCCTAATTTTAGGGTTCTAATTACTTTGATAAAAGTATCCTGAAAAACATCTTCAGTAAGGTCTCTATCTTGAATTTTACTGTATATAAAACTATACAAACGTTGTTTGTGTCTTTTAATTAAAATTTCAAGAGAAGCCTCGTCTCCTTGAATATAATTGCTTATTAAAGTACTGTCTGGAATTAAATTATTACGCATCATAAATCACTTTTACAAAAAGCAAAAAGGTTGCTTTTTAGTTACAAATTAATTATTTTGTTAAAAGTAATTTTTTAGTATATGCGTTTAATTTACTGATTATTAGAGCAACAAATATGCTACTTATTTTTTTAAAATACAAATAAGTTTACATTTTTTAGTCAAATTAGTTCTTTTATTCTTTTATAAAAGAGTATTTTTAACCCTTATTTTTTGAAATAGATGAAGATAGATATTAGCAAAGTAAATCCGAAAGAAAACATCATTATAAAAGGTGCTAAACTGCATAATTTAAAGGATATTGATGTGGTTATACCTCGTAATAAGCTGGTAGTTATTACGGGTTTATCTGGCTCAGGAAAATCTTCTTTGGCATTCGATACTTTGTATGCCGAAGGGCAACGACGTTATGTAGAAAGTTTATCTTCGTACGCACGTCAATTTTTAGGAAAATTACACAAACCCAAAGTAGATTATATAAAAGGGATTGCTCCTGCTATTGCTATTGAACAGAAAGTAAACTCCACCAATCCACGCTCTACCGTGGGTACATCTACAGAAATTTATGATTATATAAAATTACTTTTTGCAAGAATCGGTACTACTTTCTCGCCAATTTCGGGTAAAGTTGTAAAAAAACATACCGTTTCTGATGTTATCAACCATATAAAAAGGGTAGATGAAGGGACAAAATTACTCCTCCTCTCTCCTATTATTATCGATGAAAAAAGAGATTTAAAAACTGTTTTACAAGTCTTATCTCAACAAGGATATGCACGTTTAAAATATCAGGATAAGATTCACAGAATTGAATCCTTTTCTACGGATGATTTTAAAGGCAATAAATTCTTTTTGGTAGTTGATAGAATCATCACTAAAAACGATGAAGATTTTTACAATCGATTGGCAGATGCCATACAAACTGCTTTTTTTGAAGGAAAAGGAATGTGTAGCATCGAAAATTTATCAACCAATAAAAGCACCCCTTTTAGTAATAAATTCGAACTAGACGGTATTACTTTTTTAGAGCCAAATACACATTTATTTAGCTTTAACAACCCATACGGCGCATGCCCAAAATGTGAAGGTTATGGAAACGTTATCGGAATTGATAAAAACTTGGTCATTCCAAATACAGGAATTTCTATTTTTGAAGATGCCATTTTTCCGTTTAAAACCGATAGCTTTAAAATCTATAAAAACGATTTAATTAACAATGCTTATTTGTTTGATATTCCTATCCACAAACCTTGGTTTGAACTTTCTGAAAAACAACAACAATTAGTTTGGAATGGAAATAAATCATTTGACGGCATTCATCATTTATTTCATAAATTAGAAGCAAAAAGCTATAAAATTCAGAATAGAGTAATGCTTTCTCGTTATCGAGGAAAAACAAAATGTACTGACTGTAACGGAAAACGCCTTCGAAAAGAAACAGATTACATAAAAGTGGGAAACAAAACTATTTCTGATTTAGTTACACTTCCTTTAGATGAGTTAACCACCTTTTTTAAGCAATTAAAACTCAATAAATACGAAGAAAAAATTGGAAAAAGGTTATTGACAGAAATCAACAATAGATTACAATTTTTAACGGATGTTGGCTTGTCTTATTTAACAATCAACAGAACATCTAACACACTTTCTGGAGGCGAAAGTCAGCGGATAAATTTGGCAACTTCGTTAGGGAGTTCACTTGTTGGTTCTATGTATATTTTAGATGAACCTAGCATTGGTTTACATCCAAAAGATACCGAAAGATTGATTGGCGTTTTAAAAGATTTACGAGATTTAGGAAATACCGTTATTGTGGTAGAACACGATGAAGATATTATGAAAGAGGCCGATTATATTATTGATATTGGCCCAGAAGCAGGTACTTTTGGTGGACATATTGTTGCAGAAGGTACTTTTGATGATATTTTACAATCCGATTCCTTAACTGCCAAATACTTGAATCAAGATTTACAGATTGAAGTACCAACAAAACGTAGAAAAACAGCAAATAACATCAAAATAACTGGAGCAAGAGAACACAATTTAAAAAATATTGATGTTACTTTTCCACTGAATTGCTTAACCGTAATTACAGGCGTTTCTGGAAGCGGAAAAAGTACCTTGGTTAAAAATTTACTCTATCCGATTCTTCAGAAAAAATTGATTGGCTACGGAGAGAAAATCGGGCAACATACAGCTGTAAAAGGGAATCATGAACATTTAAAGCATGTAGAGTTTATCAACCAAAATCCTATTGGGCGTTCTTCTCGCTCAAATCCTGTAACTTATATCAAAGCTTATGATGATATTAGAGCTTTATTTTCGGTTCAGAAATTATCAAAAATTAGAAATTACAAACCCAAACATTTTTCGTTCAATGTAGAAGGTGGACGCTGTGAAGTTTGTAAAGGCGAAGGAAATGTAACCATAGAAATGCAATTTATGGCAGATGTACATTTACAATGCGATGTTTGCCACGGAAAACGTTTTAAAAAAGAGGTTTTAGAAGTAAAATACGGTAAAAAATCTATCGACGATATTTTAAATTTAACCATTGATGATGCCGTTTCATTTTTCGCTGAATACGAGCAAACAAAAATTGCCAACAAACTAAAACCATTGCAAGATGTTGGTTTAGGTTATGTACAGTTAGGGCAATCCTCTTCTACTCTTTCGGGTGGAGAAGCACAACGGATTAAACTGGCATCATTTTTAGTAAAAGGAAATACCAAAGACAAAGCGCTTTTTATTTTTGATGAACCAACCACAGGATTGCATTTTCATGATATTAAAAAATTATTGGCATCGTTTACAGCATTGATAGAAAAAGGACATTCCATTATTGTAATAGAACACAATATAGAATTGATAAAATGTGCCGATTATATCATCGATTTAGGTTTAGACGGCGGTAAAAATGGTGGAGATCTAATTTTTCAAGGAACTCCAGAAGATTTAATACAAAATAAAAAATCATATACCGCAAAATATTTGAAAGAAAAATTAGTCTATTAAAAAAAATGTCATTGCGAGGAAGAATGACGTGGCAATCTCACAATTCGAGGTAATAATTAAAAAGTTACTTCGTCATTCCCCCTCATTAATGATAAAAAAACAAAAATGATACAAAATCTAACAGACAAACAAAAAATCAATGCCGTAAGAATTCTCGCATTGATTTCTACATTAGTAATGATGTTGTACACACCAAAACTATGGATTACAACAAAAGATTTTCCTGTAATCCCTTTGTTTGACTGGTTGCCAATTCCTAAATATCCTTTTGACTATATTTTAGCAGGAGCTTTTTTTATAAGTCAGTTGGTTTATATTTTTAAGCCCAAAAGAACTCTTGGATGGCTTATTATTTTAGTATATATATTTCTAGCTTTGGTAGATCAAAATAGACTACAACCCTACTTTTATCAAAGTATTTTAACCATTTTAGCGATTGTAATTTACAACGATAAAACACCTTCTAAAAAAGTTTTATATACTGTTTTACTTATTTTTATTGCTACTTATTTTTGGAGTGGAATTCATAAAGTAAATGAAATTTTCTATACACAATGGATGCACGCCTTACAAAAACATTTTTCTTTTATTCCTGCTGTTTTATTACAAGCATTTACCTATGCAGTACCTTGGTTAGAAGCAGCTATGGGAGTTCTAATCCTCTTCAATAAAACGAGAAAAATAGGTGTATTTTTTATCATTTTAATGC
>CAZZNK010000012.1:0-22103 GCA_964655585.1 uncultured Flavobacteriaceae bacterium | reverse complement strand
ACTCAATCATTGTAATAATGCTATTATATTTAGGCTACGGATTCAATGTAATTCCGTGGAACTTACAAAATATATTAAGTGTTATCATCTTATTTTGGAGCTTGAAAACAATATCGCCATTAGAAATATTTATCAGCAATTTTAGTTATCAAAAAACATTGATTTTAATTTTTACAGTTCTTTTACCGATTAGCAATTTATTTGGAGGATGGGATCATTTACTCTCCTTTAGCTTCTTTTCTTCTAAACTGAACTATTATTATGTTGAAATTGACGAAGAATTAGAAGATAATCTGCCAGAATATATTCAGAAATACTTTAGATATAACAATAATAAACCCATTATATATTTAAACGAATGGGCTGGAGATGTAAACAAAGTACTATTTTATCCCGAAACTAGAATTGCTGATTATATGAACACTTATTTACGCTCTTTTGCTGATGACCCTCAGAAAAAAGGTTTGACAAAATTGGTAGTGTATAATAAATAATAGACGAATTCTAACCCATTGCTTACGAATTCTAATTATCTTAATAAATAAGGAGTAACTCATGCTACTTTTGAAGTGTTATTAATCTTTAAAACCTTCAATATCATGAAAAATATCATTAAAAAAGCAGGAATAATACTAACAGTAGTATTGCTTATCGGACAATTTACAAGTTGTAAAAAATCAGTAAAAGAAACAACTCCTTTAGCTATTCATCTAGAAAATCAGCAAGAAAAAGAAACTTTAGAAGTTCTAAAATTAAGAAAACCAATTGTTTTTATCACAGGAATCGACAAAGGAGAAAACTTATTTTACATAAATGCACGCAGCTATTTCAAAGAGAAAAATATTCAAATTATTGAAGGTGCATATTCCTTAGAAGAGATTATTTTATGGATGAACAAAAACGCAACTAAAAATCCATTTGGAGAAATTCATATTGTAAATAAGCATATTTTCGGAAAAGGGTTGAGCTTAGAAACTGTTGTTAATGGAGAAAAAATTACTGCAGAAACACTAAGAAAAAGTATCATCCAAGGAGAAATTCCTGAGTTACATAATGTAGTTACAAATAACACTAAAATTATTTTTCACTCAAATGGGTTAGGAGAAAACACTGCGTTGATCCATATACTAAAAGAAGTTTTTATGACAGACAAAGTACCGTCAATAGTAGCATCTTCTTATTATAGTGTTTTTGGTGGTGAATTTTCAAATCATTATTTAGCAAAACCATATTATATATTTTATCCAACCGCAAATTCTCCTGGAAAAGTAGATTTATCAAAAGAAATTGCTAAAAAATATACAGAAGAGAAAGAAATAGATTGGTATAATGCTTTAAATAATGAAACCGAACGTTACATTGGTGAAGCTTATACAAAACAATTTTTAGTACCTGTAAAATGGGAATTTGATTACCATAATTCTGATAATGAAATTCCAAATTTCACATCACAAGAAGAAATTATGGACTGGATTGAAGAAAATGAAGAATTGAACAACGAAATTGCAAAAATAGAAATTCCTTTAGAAAAATTTAGATGGAAGTGGTCTGTAAAAAACAGTACTCTAACTATTAAAGGAAGAACGACTGTTTTATGTGTGCTAAAACCTTTGTTAAAGCCCTACGGAGATCTAAAATACATAGAACCAGACACCAATAACAAACGTTTGTTTGCACTGAAATAATTGGATTGATTGTTGATTATCTAACAACGTATTACAAGGAATGAAGTAATCTTTTGCATAAAAACAGATTGCTTCATTCCTTGTAATGATGTATAAATTTGTAAATTTGTTATTGATGAGTACAAAACTATTATTATTCTTTTTTCTACTAATTTTTGAGATAACTCCTGTTATTTCACAAAACAATCCGTTGCAAAATTTTACTTTGATAGATGTTCCTGCGGATGAAATTACAGGCATTACACAAGACAATATCGGCTATCTTTGGTTGGCAACAAAGAGTAACGGAATTATACAATTTGATGGAAATAAATTTACAAACTACACCATTTATAACGGGTTAAATACCAACAAGATTAACACCGTTTTTAGTAAAAAAGACACCTTGTTTATTGGAACGGACAAGGGATTATCAATTAAATATAATCATAAAATCACCAATTTAAAGTGCCCAAAAGTAAATGCTATTTTGGCTGTAAACAACATTGTTTTTTTGGCAACGAAACAAGGTATTTATCATCTAAAAAATGGGATAATCAAACCACTAAAAATCATTTATGATATTGATTTAAATTACATCAACACTATAAAATTTAACAAAAACTATTTTTGGATTGGTACAAAAACAGCTCTTTGGAGAGTAAACAGTTTAACAAAACCTAAGTTAATAAAGAAGGTAAATAACAATAATTATACTGCTCTCCTATTTCATAATAACAAAACAATTGCCGCTAGTTATGAGCATGGAATCAAGCTAATTTCTGATGGAAAAATCATCAAAACTATTGCAACTATAAAACAAATAAACACCATTTCTTTTATTGGCAAACAACTTTGGATTGCTACGGAAAATAATGGAATTACAATTTTAAATACACAAGATTTTTCTTTTATCAGACAAACAAACAAATACAACAATACCCTGAAAACCAACAAAATAAAACAAGTTTTTCAAGACAAGCAAGAAAATATATGGATACTTGGAAAAAAATTATACAACTCTAAAACCGAAAAGAAAACGAGTAAAAATCCCCAACTTTTTTTTGAAAATATTGAAGTCTCATATCAATCTTTAGACAGTATTGATATAAATAGTTACACGAAACCTTTTGCCTTACAAGCAACTCAAAATAATATTTCATTTTCTTATAAAACGGTAAATCTCAATTATCCGAAAAGTGTGCAATATCGTTGGAAGTTAAACAAAATGTTTAGCTCTTGGAGCAATAATAACAATATCCATTTTGCAAATTTAAAGGCAGGAAATTATACGTTTATAGCACAATCCCGTAACCAAGTAAAAGAAGAGAGTAAACCAATACAATTCTCTTTTTTTATTGACACACCTTTGTATAAAAAAGGTTGGTTTCGAGTAAGTATAGCCACTGTTTTTTTATTAATTTTATTTTTGATAATTCAGCAGTACATCAAACAACTTAAAAAGAAAAATAAACAAAAAATAGAAAAATTAGAATTAGAAAATCATCTGCAAACTTTAGAGCAAAAAGCATTGCAATTACAAATGAGTCCTCATTTTATTTTCAATATTTTAAATGGAATTAAAGCTTTAGGAAATACTGGAAATACAGTAAAACTGAACACAACTATTAGCAAATTTGCAGTGTTATTACGAAGCATTTTAAACAATTCTAGAAAAGATGAAATCACAGTAGCACAAGAAATAGAAACTCTAAAAAACTACATCGAATTAGAACAAGAATTCAATAAAAAAAACTTTGAATATTTAATTAAAACAGATACAAATACTATTGATTTAGAAGAAATATTAATTCCGCCAATGTTGGTACAGCCTTTTGTTGAAAATAGCATCAAACATGGATTTACAAATGCTATAAAAAACGGAAAACTATCTATTTCTTTCACTATAAAATATCGTTTTTTACATTGTACAATAGAAGATAATGGTGTTGGTTATCAACCATTAAAAAACAATATAGATCATCAATCTATGGCGTTAAAAATAACCAAAGAACGGATTGAAAATCTAATTGGTAAAAATAATTTTACTATCGAAAAAATCAAAGGGAATAATACTACAAACGGAACAAAGGTTTGGTTTAAAATTCCTTTAAAAACAGATTATTAAGCTATGAAAAAACATACTGCCATACTTGTAGATGATATGCCAATGGCTTTAGAAATGTTGGCAAATGATATTAAAAAACAGCATCCAGAAATTGAAATCATTGGAACTGCAAAAAGTGTTGTAGAAGCTTCTAAATTATTACAAAAAGAACAACCAGATATCTTATTTTTAGACATTATGTTGGGTGACGGAACAGGCTTTGATATTTTAGAAATTGTACCCCATTTAAAATCAAAAATTATCTTTGTAACTGCTAGTGACGCTTTTGCAATTAAGGCATTTAAATTTGCTGCAATCGATTATATTTTAAAACCATATTCAGATAAAGATTTAGCAGATGCTATTAAAAAAGCATCCGAAAAAATAGTACCAAACAAAGAACAATTACATGTTTTACAACAAGTTATAAGTCAATCAACTAAAAAACCTAAAAAAATTTCTTTACATACATCTAATAAAATTATTGTGGTAGATTTAGATACTATTATCCGTTGTAAATCTGACAATAATTATACTGAATTTTTTATGGAAAACGGACAGAAAATTTTGGTAGGAAAAACATTAAAATATTTTGCAGATTTATTGAAAGAATCTCAATTTTTACGAGTACATCAAAGTCATTTAGTAAACCTACAATACATCAAAGAGTTTATAAAATCTGATGGTGGTTATTTATTGCTAAAAAACAAAAAAACAATTCCTGTTTCTGTTCGCAAACGCAGTGAGGTGATCAATGCACTACATACTCTTTAAACGGCATAAAAAAAGAGCTGATTCTAAAGAATCAACTCTTTTTGGGTGGAAGACCGGATTCGAACCGGCGACCCTCGGTACCACAAACCGATGCTCTAACCAACTGAGCTACAACCACCGTATGCTTAAAAGCAATAATGCTTTCTAAAAGCGACTGCAAATATACTTTATTTTTAATTTTTGCAAAAGAAAAATTACATTAATTTATCTAAATTTTTAATGGCTACATAACGCTCTGTAGTAAAGCCTTCAGCGGCTTCTACACCAATCAATCTTCCTAAATCTTTGGCTCTATATAAAACACTATCAGTAAAGTTTTTACTCGTTATTGGTGTTTCTGGCTCATTACTTTTCGGGTCATAAAATTGCGATGAATACGCCATAACTGCTTTCATCTTTACGTCCATAAAACCTGTAACATCTACCACAAAATCGGGTTCAATATGTTTCCATTGTATATAATGATACACTTGTTTAGGGCGCCATTTTTCTTGTTGCTTCCCTTCTATTTCTGTTTTCACTTTCTCCAAACCACTTAAAAAACAAGCATTAGAAACTAATTTACTTCCCTTCGGATGATCTATATGTCTATCATCAATCGCATTACACAACACAATATCTGGTTGGTATTTACGAATCATTTTTATAATTTCTAACTGGTGCTTTTTGTCATTGACAAAAAAACCATCAGCAAAAGCAAGATTTTCTCTTACAGTAACTCCTAAAATTTCAGCAGCCTTTGTCGCTTCCTTATCTCTAATTTTCGCCGTACCACGAGTACCTAATTCTCCACGTGTTAAATCTATAATTCCAACTTTTTTTCCCAAAGAAATTTCTTTGGCAATAGTTGCTCCACTACCTAATTCTACATCATCTGGATGCGCGCCAAAAGCTAATATATCTAATTTCATACCTCAAAGATACTATTCTTTTTATCTATACTATTCATAAAATTTAAATACATAATTAATTAGTTGCATATGCAACTAATTAATTAATTTACATATATTTGTAAAATGAAACCTGAAATGGATAAAATAGATTTTGAAAACTCCATTGCTCCGTGGATGGGAAAAACAGTAAAAATTGTAGATTATTTTTTACAAGAATCCTTAAAAGGAAAAAAAATAGATTTAACCAAAGAACAGATGATTGTGTTAAAAAAACTACACGATAAAGATGGTTTAAATCAAAACGAATTGGCTTTTTTAACACTCAGAAATAAATCTTCGCTAACAAGATTGTTGGTAAAAATGGAGAAGAAAGAGTATATAAAAAGAATACAATCTAAAGAAGATAAACGAATTAACCAAGTCTTTATTACCAGCATAGGAAGGGCTATGTTTCAAAAAACAAAACCCGTTATTAAAAATCTAATTGAAACCGTAGAAAATGGTATTTCAACAAAAGAAAAAGAGCAATTAATTACTATTTTTAAAAAAATACAAGTGAATTTAAATTTCACAAAAAATCAACTATAAACAACTTATGAGAAAATTAATTACCATTATTTTAGGTATTATCCTTGTTATAGGAGCCGTTTTTGTATCAAAAAAAATGATTGCAAATAAAAAGAAACCCAAAATAAGGGTTTCAAAAATTATAAAAACAGTTTTTGTTTCTGATGTAAAAAACACAGAAATTCCTGTAGTAATTACAGCAAGTGGTAATTTAAGTGCAAAGTATAAAATGCAATTATTTGCAGAAGTGCAAGGTATTTTAAAACCAGCTCGTAAAGAGTTTAAATCTGGTACAACCTACAAAAAAGGAGAAACCATATTGCGCATTAATAGCGATGAGTTTTTTGCAAATACACAATCTCAGAAAAGTAATTTTATAAATAGTGTTATTGCTATTTTACCAGATATTCGCTTAGATTTTCCGAAAGAGCATCAAAAATGGGAACGCTATTTAAAAAGCTTACATGTAGATAAGAGCATTCCAAAATTACCAATTTTAAATTCTGATAAAGAAAGTTATTTTGTGTCTGGGCGTGGTATTAATACTGCTTATTACAATCTTAAAAACCTAGAAGTAAAGTTGCGAAAATATAGACTTACAGCCCCATACAATGGTATTGTTACAGAGGCTTTGGTTACACCAGGCACGTTGGTAAGAGGTGGACAAAAATTAGGAGAATTTATCAATACAAGTGTCTATGAAATGGAGGTTTCTATCAATGCAGAATTTGCAAACTTATTACAAAAAGGAAACAAAGTGCAATTGCATAACACGGCAAGAACAGCAACATATATTGGTAAAGTAATACGAATTAATGGTAGTGTAGATACAAAATCGCAAACTGTAAAAGCATACATACAAGTTGCACATAGAGATTTAAAACAAGGTATGTTTTTAGAAGCAGATTTAAAAGCCAAAACTATACCAAATGCTATTGAGGTTTCAAGAAAATTGCTAATAAATAATCAGCAAATATTTATTGTAAATGATACTGTTTTACAATTAATCAACGTAAAACCAGTCTATTTTTCTGCTGAAAAAGCCATTGTAAAAGGCATAAAAAACGGCACAAAAATACTCTCTAAAATGGTACCGAGTGCTTATGACGGAATGAAAGTAAAAATTTACAAAAACAAGCAATAACAGATGAAAAAAATTATAAGCTATTTTATAAAATTTCCTGTTGCTGTAAATGTAATTATTTTTGCATTTGTAATCTTCGGAATTATAGGGTCAAAATCGATGCTTTCATCATTTTTCCCACTAACAGACTCTAAATTAATTAGAATTAATCTTTTTTATCCAGGTGCATCGCCTGTAGAAATGGAAGAAGGTATCGTTTTAAAAATTGAAGACAATTTAAAAGGAACTGTTGGTATTGACAGAATTACATCGGTTTCTAGAGAAAATTCTGCCACTATTTCTGTAGAAATAGAAAGAGGTAAAAATATTGATGTTGTATTGGCAGATGTAAAAAATGCGGTAGATAGAGTGCCTTCTTTTCCTAGTGGCATGGAGCCCGCCGTAATTGCCAAAGTAGAAACCATGCGTCCTACCATACGTTTTTCATTAAGTGGCAATAATATGCAACTTTCTACCTTAAAACAATATGCGCGTAAAGTTGAAACTGATATTAGAAATATTGAAGGCATATCTCAAGTTAACCTTTCTGGTTTCCCAAATGAAGAAATAGCTATTTCTGTAAAAGAAAGTAATTTAAGAGCTTATAATTTATCATTTCAAGACATTGCAACTGCTGTAAGTAAATCTAATATTTTAATTACTGGAGGAATTATAAAAACTACGGATGAAGATTATTTAATTAGAGCAAACAACCGTTCTTACTACGGAAACGAGCTTTTAAACTTACCTGTAAGAGCTACGCCAGATGGTACTATTATTCGATTAAAAGATGTTGCAACGGTAAAAGATGATTGGTCAGAAAACCCTGATAGAATTTATTTTAGTGGTAAAAAATCAATCAATATTACCGTAAACAACACCAATAATGAAGATTTAATTGCATCGGCAGAAAAAGTAAAAATTTATATCGAAAAATTTAATCAAGAGCACGATAATGTTCATTTAGATATTTCTAGCGATTCTTCTACAACACTTACACAACGTACAGAATTGCTAGTTAAAAATGCTGTAATGGGAATTTTATTAGTCCTCTTTTTCTTAGCCTTATTTTTAAATGCTCGTTTGGCATTTTGGGTAGCTTTTGGTATCCCAATTTCATTTTTCGGAATGTTTATTTTTGCCGCACAATTAGGGATTACTATTAATGTATTATCGCTTTTTGGGATGATTATCGTAATTGGTATTTTGGTAGATGATGGAATTGTTATTGGAGAAAACATTTTTCATCATTACGAAAAAGGAAAAACACCTATTAGAGCTGCCATAGATGGTACTTTAGAAGTTTTACCACCAGTTATATCAGCAATTTTAACCACAATTGTAGCCTTTTCTACCTTCTTTTTTATTGATGGTAGAATGGGCGATTTCTTTAGCGAAGTATCTGCTGTAGTAATTTTAACATTATCCGTTTCTTTAATTGAAGCTTTAATTATTTTACCTGCACACATTGCTCATTCAAAAGCTTTGGTTCGTAAAAAAGAAAATGGTGAAGAAACTGAAAAGAAAAATAGTATTGACATATTTTTTAAGCGTATCAATGTATTTGCAGACAAGTGGTTAATGAAATTACGAGATGATTTGTATGTACCCTATTTGCGTTTTTTTTTAAAGAATAAATTTTTAGGATTTGCTATTCCTATTGCCTTACTTATTTTTAGTATTGGTGCTATTGGTGGCGGAATTGTAGGTACATCTTTTTTTCCAAGAGTAGCTAGTGATCGTATTTCTGTGAATTTAAAAATGCCACAAGGAACCAATGAAAGGATTACAGATTCTATTATTTCTAGTATCGAAAAGAACGTTTGGAAAGTGAACGAAACGTTTACTAAAAAACAATCTGGAGACAAAGATGTGGTTCAGAATATTATTAAAAGAGTGGGACCAGGCACTTCAAATGCTTCGCTAACTATTAACCTTTTGCCAGGAGAAAAAAGAGATTTTCCTTCATCAGAAATAAATAATGCGATTAGAAAAAAAGTAGGAACTATTATTGGTGTAGAAAGTTTAGTTTTTGGATCTAATAGCAACTTTGGTGGAAGTCCTGTGGCTATTTCTCTTTTAGGGAACAATATTAAAGAGTTAAAAGCTGTAAAAAACGAACTAAAAAAAGCAATGATAAACAACTCATTGCTAAAAGATGTTTCTGATAATGATCCTGCAGGAATCAAAGAAATACAAATAAAACTAAAAGACAAAGCCTATTTATTAGGGCTAAATTTACAAGGAATTATGAGCCAAGTTCGTGCTGGTTTCTTCGGATTTCAAGCACAACGTTTTCAACGTGGACAAGATGAAATTAGGGTCTATGTTCGGTATGAAAAAGCAGACAGATCTTCTATTAAAAATTTAGATGATATGTGGATTCAGACACCTTTAGGAACAAAAGTCCCTTTTTCTGAAATTGCTAACTACTCCATTGCGCGTGGTGATGTTGCCATAAATCACTTAGAAGGAAAACGAGAAATACAGATTACAGCAGATTTAAAATCGGTAGATGTAAGTGCTTCAGATATTTTAGAGGATATTAAAACAACAGTATTGCCAAACATTATTTCTAAATTCCCAACAGTAACGCCAATTTACGAAGGACAAAATAGAGAAGCGCAAAAAACAATGGTATCAATAAAAACTGTTGGGCCAATTATTTTGCTATTAATTTACATTATCATTGCTTTTACTTTTAGAACGTATAGCCAACCAATTGTATTACTAATTATGGTACCGTTTAGTTTAATTGGAGTTGTTTGGGGGCATTATTTTCATAATTTTCCTATCAATATTTTATCTTGGTTAGGAATTATTGCACTCATCGGAATTATGGTAAACGATGGTTTGGTATTGATTGGTAAGTTTAATTTGTACCTCAAAGAAGGGATGAAATATGACGAAGCATTAGTACAGGCAGGAAAATCTCGTTTTAGAGCCATCTTTTTAACCTCTTTAACTACTATTGCAGGTCTTGCTCCGCTCCTACTCGAAACAAGTAGGCAAGCGCAATTTTTAAAACCTATGGCTATTTCTATTTCTTACGGAATTGGTATTGCAACCGTTTTAACTTTGGTAATGTTACCCTTATTATTAGCCGTTTCTAACGCTGTAAAAGTATTTATAAAATGGATGATTACAGGAGATGATATTAGCAAAGAAGAAGTAGAACGAGCTATTATAGAAATGAATTACGAAACGGATGAGTTGGAAGATTAAAAATACAAAATTTAAAATACAAGACTAAACGTCATTACGAAGAAGGCAACGACTGAAGTAATCTTTTCAATTTAACAGATTGCCACGTCATACTTCATCGCAATGACATTAAAGAATATAATATGAAAAAAAACATATATCTCATACTAATAATTATCTTTACGTTGCAGACTGTAAACGCTCAGAAAATCATCACCAAAAAAGAAGCGATACAAATTGCTTTGAAAAATAATTATGGTATTTTGTTGGCTACAAATCAAGTAAAAATTGCTAAAAATAATGCAAGTATTTACAACTCTAAATTATTACCAACCGTTACTGCCAAGGGTGGTTTTAATTTTGATTTGAACGACCAAGAAACAGCATTACCCAACGGAACAATCAATTCATCAAACGGTATAGACACCAAAACTTACAGCGCTTCTCTTGTTGCCAATTATACACTGTTTGATGGCAATGGCAGAAAATATAACTACAAAGTATTAAAAGAAAACTATAATTTATCGGAATTAGAAGCCAAAGAAACTATAGAAAATACTTATATAAAATTGTTTAACGTCTATTTTCAAATTGCACGATTGTCTGAAAATACCAAGATTTTAAAAGAAGTTTTACAGATTTCTAAACAGCGGTTTTTAAGAACAACCTATCAATATGAATATGGGAAAGCAACAAAATTAGAAGTACTAAATGCATCTGTAGATATTAATAATGATAGCATTAATTTGATAAATACACAACAATATTTTAACAATGCAAAAAGAGATTTAAATATTATTTTAGTACAACAAAAAGATATTAATTACAGTGTAGAAACAGCAGTATCTTTTAAAAATCTATATACTTTTGATGCACTCTATACAAAGGCTTTAGAGAATAATATTGTGCTAAAACAACAAGAAAAAAACATTTCAATTAGTAAACATAACATCAAAGCTAGCAAATCAGGATTGTTTCCAATAATCGGACTTTCAACTTCTTACGGATGGAATTCTAAAAAAAGCAGCAACTCGCTTTCATTCGCAAAAATAACGGGAAATGGTTTCAAAGCAGGTGTAAATTTATCGTGGAATATTTTTGATGGCGGTAATTCTAAAACTCGAATTGCAAATTCTAAAATTGCTTTAGAAAATCAAAAAATTATAAAAAAACAACAAACAGATTACTTAAAAAATAGCCTACAAAATACATGGGACGATTATCAAAATCAACTATTTATTTTAAAAGTACAAACACAAAATGTACAAACTGCACAAGATAATTTCGAAAGAACAAACGAGCGTTATAAATTAGGGCAAGTAGGTTCTATACAATTTAGGCAGGCACAAATTAACTTGTTAAATTCTAAAACAACACTCACAAATGCTAAGTATGATGCAAAATTGATAGAAATTTCCTTATTACAATTAAGTGGGCAATTGTTGGATGTGGAGTTTTAAATTAAAAAACAAACTCAAACTATTCTTTTAATAACTTAATAATTGCATCTTCAATATGATGTTGTCCTTTTTTATAGTCTAAAAAAGAATTTACAATTACACCTTCTCTATTGATTAAGAAACTATTTGGGACTGCCTTAACACTATATTGAAACGCCAAAGGATCATTTTCCCAACCTCTAAGGTTAGAGATACTTACCCAAGTAATACTATCTTTTTTTGTGGCTAGTTTCCAAGCTTTTTCTTTATTTTCTTTATCCAAAGAATAACTAATTATCACCAAACCTTTCTCCTTATATTTTTTATATAAACCAACAAATTCATCTTTGTTTTGTTGATGACAAGGTTTACACCAAGAAGCCCAAAAATCTAATAAAATAATTTTCCCTTTATAATCAAATAAACTCATTTTATTACCTTTCGTATCAAAAGCAGTAAAGTTTTCAATGGTACCACCTATTTGTAATTTTTTAGTACTCGATAGCTTTTTTAAAAGTACTCCTTTTTTATTTTTCTTAAGTTCATTACTTAAACTGTTATAATAAAGTAGAATACTATCTTTTGAAATTTCACTACTGTACGTTACAATTTTAGAAAGAGAGATAATATTATTAGGTTTCTTAAACGATAAATTGACAAAGTCTTTCTTAATAGATTTTTTTATGCCTTCAAAAACCTTACCAATCTCCTTTCTAGGTCTTTTTGAAGCAAATAACTGATCTGTAATCTTTCCATATTTTTCAAAAATAGCGGTAAAACTATTTTCAACACTTTGCAATTTCCCTCCTACAAATACATTTTCTATAAGGTGTTTTTTTTGAGGACTCCAAATTCCTTTTATAAGAACATCTACGTTTTCATACCAAAAAGAAATAACTGTCAATGGTTTTTTAATTGAATCCTTAAAAATTTGAATAGAATACTTTTTTGGCTCTTTAATTTTTGAAACGGAAAAATGAACTAACTCATTAGTCATTTTAATCGTGTCCGCTTTATTTAAAACAAGTGTTACTTCGTTCTCAAAACCCGTTAAATCAATACTTATTTTATATTTTTCACCTTCTTGACTACAAGATATTAACAAAAAAAGTAATAGACATTTAATATAATTTTTCATTTTGCTCTATTTTATCTCTGCTAATTTACTAAAACCTTTCTTATTCTATTTAGAATTTCAATATCTTCGCAAGTATGATAAAAGTGGTTATTTTAGGAAACGGAAATGTAGCTTCACATCTTACCGATGCTTTTGAAAAAGCAAAAGGTATAGAAGTAATACAACTCAATTCTAGAAAAAAGCATCGTTTATCCAATATAGACATTGTTATTATTGCAGTTTCTGATGATGCCATTACAGAAGTATCTTCTAAAATTGATAAAAACACATTAGTCGTTCACACTTCTGGCAGTGTTTCTATAAATTCTTTAAAAAACAACGGAAATAAAGGTGTTTTTTATCCATTGCAAACGTTCTCTAAAAACAGAAAAGTAGATTTTTCTGAAGTTCCCTTTTGTTTAGAAGCTCAAAATGAAACAGATTTACAGTTCCTAGAAAAATTGGCGGCTTCTATCGGAAAAAACACATATCACATCAACTCTTCACAACGAAAAAGTTTACATGTAGCAGCTGTTTTTGTTAATAATTTTGTCAACCATTTGTATAAAATAGGGAATGATTTATGCGATGAATACAACGTTCCTTTTAAAATTTTACAACCGTTAATTAAGGAAACAGCGGCAAAAATTGAAAATTTATCACCAGAAGAAGCACAAACAGGACCCGCGAAAAGAAATGATGAAAAGACAATAAAAAATCATTTAGATTTGTTGCAGACAAATCAGCAAAAAATATATAAAACATTAACCGAATCAATCCGACATGGAAAAAAGCTATAAAGAAATATTACCTCAAATAAGTACATTAATTTTTGACGTAGATGGTGTATTAACCAATGGTATGGTTACTATTATGCCAGATGGCGAAATGATTCGGCATATGAATATTAAAGATGGATATGCTTTAAAAACCGCTGTAAATATGGGGCTACATGTGTGTATTATTTCTGGCGGAACTAATGAAGGTGTAAGAACTCGTCTTAAAAACTTAGGAATTACTGATATTTATCTAGGAGCTCACAATAAAATAGAACAATATCAAGAAATTCTAGAAAAACACAATTTACACCCAGAAAATGTATTGTATATGGGCGATGATATTCCTGATCTCCCTGTAATGCAATTGGTTGGTTTATCTTGTTGTCCAAATGATGCTGCTCCCGAAATCCAACAGATTTCAAAGTATATTTCTAACAAAAAAGGTGGTGAAGGTTGTGTGAGAGATATTATTGAACAAACCTTACGAGTACAAGGAAAATGGGATGGTAATTTTGATGCAAAGTATGATTGATTACTCTTTTTATATCTTAAATTGTTTCTTTTAAACTGTTCTCAATACTTCTCTATAAAATAGGGGGAAATTGAACTGACATTTAAGCACTGTAAATCTCTAACATGAAAAAATCAATACTCTTTTTTACCTTATTTTTTATTTTTTTAAATTCTTATTCGCAAACTATTTTCGGAATTTGGGAAAGTAGAGATGAAAAAACAAATAAAATAGATTCTTTTATAGAAGTTTATAAAAAAGGAAGAAAAGCTTATGCCAAAGTTATCGATATAGTTGATAAAAATGGACAAAATACTGTATGTGATAAATGTAAGGGTGAAAACAAAAACAAACCAATTTTAGGTATGAATATTTTATACGGACTTACAAAAAAAGAGAGCGAATGGTCTGATGGTGAAATTCTAGACCCTAGAAATGGTAAAAAATATACTTGTTATATAAAATTAGTAGGGAAAAACAAACTAAAAATTAGAGGGTATATCGGTTTTGCTCTGTTCGGGAGAACTACTTATTGGTATCGAAAAAAATAGAGGTAGTTAAAAAAGAAATAATAATACTAATTCTTTTCTTCTAACATCGGCACAAAACTAAAATCACCCAACTCATGTTTTTCAAATTCTTTGGAAGATTTTCTGATAAATAATGTCATAATTTGCGAACCTTCTCCTACAGGAATTAACAACTTACCTCCTACTTTTAATTGTGCTAACAATGGTTTTGGTACAAATGGTGCGCCAGCAGTTACAATAATTTTATCAAACGGAGCTTTTTCTGGCAAACCTTTATAGCCATCACCAAAAATGAGTTTTTTTGCTCTGTAGCCTATTTTTGGTAAGAATAATGATGTTCTTTTAAACAATTCTAACTGGCGTTCAATAGAATATACTTCGGCTTTTAACTCTAATAAAACAGCTGTTTGATACCCTGAACCCGTTCCTATTTCTAAAACTTTTTCATCTGGTTTTATGGCTAAAACTTGACTTTGAAAAGCCACTGTATATGGGTGTGAAATGGTTTGTTCTGCCACAATAGGGAACGCTTTGTCTTGATATGCATGTGACTCAAAACTAGAGTCTATAAATAAATGACGAGGTATTTTACGAATAGCATTTAATACATTTTTATCAATAATCCCTTTGGCTTCTAGCACATTAGCTAACTGATTTCTAAGTCCTTGATGTTTGGTGGTGTCTCTCATTCAGAATAAAATTTCATCGTCCTAAAATTAGTGATTAATTCAAATAAATTACTATAAAATTGTATCTTTGTTTTCGTTGATTTCAGATTCCTGTCTACACAGGAATGACAAATAAAAAATAGTCATTGCGATGACATTAGAAAGAAGCAATCTTTTCTTAATGAGTTAAAAAAGATTACTTCGGTTATTCTTCCCTCGTAATGACATAAATTATAAAGTATATGTTAAAAGCAGGTGTCTTAGGAGCTGGTCATTTAGGAAAAATTCATCTTAAATTATTACAACAATCAGAAAAATATGAATTGATTGGGTTTTACGATCCATCAGCAGAAAATACCCGAAAAGTGGTAGAAGAATTTGGCTACAGATCGTTTAATTCTGTTGAAGAGTTAGTTGATGCAGTAGATATGGTAGATATTGTAACACCTACTCTTTCGCATTTTGATTGTGCAAAAAAAGCAATTAAAAAAGGAAAACATATTTTTATTGAAAAGCCAATTACCAATACTTTGCAAGAAGCAGAAGCTATTAGAACGTTGGCAAGTCAGAAACATATACATGGGCAAGTTGGACATGTAGAACGCTTTAACCCTGCATTTACTGTGGTAAAAGATAAAATAAATAATCCGATGTTTATTGAAGCACATCGATTGGCAGAATTTAATCCTCGTGGTACAGATGTTCCTGTAGTGTTAGATTTAATGATTCATGATATTGATATTATATTAAGTGTGGTGAATTCTAAGGTTAAAAATGTACATGCAAGCGGTATTTCGGTCATTTCTGAAACACCAGATATTGCCAATGCTAGAATTGAATTTGAAAATGGTTGTGTTGCCAATTTAACAGCTAGTAGAATCTCTATGAAAAATATGCGTAAATCTCGTTTTTTTCAGCAAGATGCTTATATTTCGGTTGATTTCTTAGAGAAAAAATCAGAGGTAGTAAGAATGAAAGACGTTCCTGAAAACCCTGATGAATTTGCTATGATTTTACAAAATGCCGAAGGCGTTAAAAAACAAATTTATTTTGATAATCCTTCAATTACAGCTAATAACGCTATTTTAGACGAATTAGAATCGTTTGCAAATGCTATTAAAAATGATACAACTCCTGTAGTTTCTTTACATCAAGGTACAGAAGCTTTACGAATTGCTCAGCAAATTATAGATTGTTTTTAGAAGTTCTAAATTTGCGTTAGGGATTGAAGTGGCATCCTTTTTTATTCAAATTAATAGCATCTTATTACGAGGAGGAACGACGAAGTAATCTCTTAATTTAATAAGATTACCACAGAAAATTATAACTTTTCTTCGCAATGACAAATAAAAAAGATAAAACGGAAAGCCCGACCTGAAAGGAAACGCCCAAAAAAATAATATCATTAAATAAACATAAATTCTTGCATTTTCAAGAATGACAAAAAACACTAAATAAAATGAAAAATATTGCAATAATCGGAGCTGGAACGATGGGAAATGGAATTGCCCACACCTTTGCGCAATTTGGTTACACGGTACAATTGATAGATATTTCTGATGCTTCTTTAGACAAAGGAATGGCAACTATTACCAAAAATTTGGATAGAATGGTGGCAAAAGGAAAAATATCGGAAGATGATAAATTAGCAACTTTAGCCAATATTACCACATTTACATCTACAGAAAATGGCGTGAAAAATGCTGATTTAGTGGTGGAAGCTGCTACGGAAAATAAAGCATTGAAATTGAAAATTTTTAAAAATTTAGATGAAATTTGTGCAAAAGACACCATTTTAGCAACCAATACTTCGTCTATTTCTATCACCGAAATTGCAGCTGTAACTAACAGAGCAGACAAAGTTATTGGAATGCATTTTATGAATCCTGTGCCAATTATGAAGTTGGTAGAAATTATTAGAGGTTACAATACTTCTGATGAAGTGATGCGTTTTACGGTTGATTTGACTAAAAAAATAAATAAAACGCCTGTTGAAGTGAATGATTACCCTGGTTTTGTGGCAAACCGTATTTTAATGCCAATGATTAACGAATCTATCGAAACATTATACAACGGAGTTGCTGGTGTAAAAGAAATTGATACCGTAATGATGCTTGGAATGGCACACCCAATGGGACCTTTACAATTGGCTGATTTTATTGGTTTAGATGTTTGTTTGTCTATTTTAAATGTAATGTACGACGGGTTTAAAAATCCAAAATATGCACCTTGTCCATTATTGGTAAACATGGTTGCTGCAGGAAAACTAGGTATAAAATCTGGCGAAGGATTTTATGATTATTCAGAAAACCGAAGAGCAGTTGATGTTTCTAAACAGTTTGTATAAAACACATTACATACTTTTTTTTGCTTTTTGCTTTGTAATTAGCACTTCTTTTAGTCAAACAACTAAAAAGAGTAAATTACTTCCGTATAAAATTGGGATTTCCTATACTTTTGGTACGGAAGATAATTTTTTGTTTGATGATGTTGATTATTCTTACAGTGCAAACATTATAAAAGGTCAATGTATCTACAAACTTGGAACTTGGAAAAATTTTCAGTTTGATTTAGCAGTACAACCTCAGTTTCAAATACTAAAACACCAATTACATAATAAGTGGTTTGTAACATCTGATATTCCTGATTTTTTAGAAAAACGAATACGTTTTACCAAATTAAAAACAATGCATTTATATGTGCTAGAATTTGGTTTTATCATTCAAAAAAAAGTGTATAAAAATTTGAATTTTAGAACAAGCCTTAGCCTAGGTTTTAGCTATATTGATACTGAAACAGAACGTTTAGCAAAAGGGTTTACCTTTATAGAAAATTTATTTTTAGGATGCTCATACCAAACCAGTAAAAAAACAGCAGTTTATGTAGGTGGTAATTTTGGGCATGTATCTAATCTTGATTTTCAACAACCAAATAGTGGCTATAATATCTTAGGACTTGAAATAGGTTTTAACTACTTTTTAAACTAAAAAAAGAGGAACTTTAAAGTTCCTCTTTTTTTAAGATTAGTTATTCAATTTGTGTTCTATTTAATTACTCGAACTAAACTTAGTCTAGAAAAGATTGCTTCGCTACGTTCGCAATGACGTGTTGAAATTAATTACCTTTCTTCTTCTTTTCTTTTTTAGATACTTTGTTCCAAATTTTAATTTCATCATCTTTGGTAACTCCTTCTAGAACTTGTACATTTTCTCCATCTGAAGTCCCTAATTTTAATTCTTTCTTATCAAATTTACCCTCTGCATTTTTCACTTCTACATAAGGCTTTTCGGTTTTTTTATCAAACTTTAATAAGGCTTCTTTGATAGCCAATACACTGTCTTTCTTTTCTAAAACAATATCTGCATTAGCACTATAACCTGCTCTTACAAAATTATCATCATCTAGAGTAACATCTGCTTTAATTTTAAATTGCACAGCACCTCCTTCTTCAGTTCCTTTTGGAGCAATGAAATTTAATTTTGCCTTGAATTTTTTATTTTCAATAGCTCCTATTGAAATTTCAATATCAGTACCCTTTATTAATTTCCCAACTTCAGATTCATCTACTTTTCCTTCAAAAATCATTTTGGTCATATCTGCAATTCTTGCAATGGTTGTACCAGCATTAAAATCGTTGGTTTTAGAAACTTGATACCCTTTTTTTACAGGAATCTCTACAACCATACCAGAAGTTGTCGCTCTAATATTAGTATTTGCTGCGCTTCCTAAACCAGAAGTAGAACCTTTTCTAATGATGTCTAAATCAGATTGTGCATTAGATAAAGATAATTTTGTATTGTTATAATTCAGTTCTGCAGTTTCAAAATCTTGACGAGAAATTACGCCTTTTTCGAATAATTTTTTATTTCTATTATATACCGTTTTTGCATTGTTAAATGATAAACGTGCATTTTTTACTCTACCCGTTGCACTATTTAATGATTGAATATTTGGTACAACTCTTACGGTTGCAATTAAATCACCTACTTTAACAATAGCACCTTCTTCAACAAGAATCTTATCTACAATTCCAGAAATTTGTGGTTTAATTTCTACTTCTTCTAAAGGAATTACTTTACCCGTAGCGACCGTTTTTTTGATGATAGTAGTTCTGAAAGGTTTTTCAGTTTCGTATTCTACAATACTTTTTTTGTTCTTTTTACCAAACCAAATAAGTGCGACTACAAATAATAGTACCACTACTCCTAAAATGATTTTTGCTCTTTTACTCATGATTTTATCTGTTGATTAATTTATTCTTCTCTTAATGCTTCTATGGGTCTTACTACCGTTGCCATATGCGCAGGTATTAGACCTATTAATGTTCCTAAAACTACTAATGTTGTAAATGCTATTAATATAATAGGAATGTTTACTGTCGGATTTATTAACGTTGCATCTGGTCCTTGACCCGCAAACTTATCAATTAAAAACAATACAAATGCGCCAAAAATAATACCTAACATACCTGCAACGGTTGTTAAAAACACAGATTCTAACACAATTTGTTGTCTTATTTTTTTTGGTGTTGCACCTAATGCTCTTCGTATCCCTATTTCTTTAGTTCTTTCTTTTACGGTAATCAATAAAATATTACCAATCGCAAAAACACCTGCTATTAACGTTGCGATCCCTACAAACCACGTTAAAAACTGCATTCCTGTTAAAAAACCTGTGACTTTACCAATTTCTGCAGCTAAATTTACAGAACCAAAAGCTCTTTTATCATCTGGATGTACTTTGTGTAAAGTTTTTAAGGTCAATAAAATATCCTTCTCCATTTGTTTGATGTTTACGCCGTCATTTGCCGTAATCATCATCCAATCAATTTTATTCCCTCTATTATACACCACTTGAAAAGTTGTGAACGGAATATAGGCACAATCTCCATCAAAATTTATACTATTAGATGGTTTATAAACACCTACAACTTTATAATTGATGTTATTAATCTTAACATATTGCCCAATAGCTTGTTCTTTTTTATCAAACAATTGTATATAAATATCTTCTGCAATGACACAAACTTTTGCTTTTGATAAAATATCATTCATATTTAAAAACCGACCATATATCAAGTTTTTCTTCTGAATTTTATCTAACACAGGATAATCTCCGCTTACTTTAAAGCTCCCTGATTTAAATCCTTTTACAATTAAATTACTAGTCTGATTTCTTGGTGCTAATAATTTTATTTCATTGTGATATTGTCTTTTTAAAACTTCTATATCATTAAAATTTAACCTAAATCTACGTCCTTTTTGAAAGCCTTTAAAGGGTGTGTCTGTAGATTGTGTCCACACAAAGACACTGTTTGTTGCAAAGGTTCCGAATATTTTTTTAAAGTTATTTTCCATTCCTCTTGCTACCCCTAAAAGCACTACCAATAAGAAAATACCCCACAAAACCCCAATAATAGTAATAATGGTTCTCCCTTTGTTTTTACGAATGCTTCCGTAAATTTCTTGCCAAGTATCTGAATCAAATAAAAATTTCATAATTTAATCGGCGTTAAGTGCTACAATAGGTTTAATACGTGCCGCTCTTTTTGCGGGTAGATATCCTGCAATTAATCCTGATAAAATTAACACAATGGTTGCCCCTATTACTATTCCTGGGCTTACACTTGGATCTTTAATAAAATATTTCTCTAAACTATCACCAATAAAACTTAAAATATATGTTCCTAATGATAATCCTAAATAACCTGCAATCGTAGTTATTAAAACAGATTCTTGTACAACCATACCTATAATAGATGAAGGTTGAGCACCTAATGCTTTTCTAATTCCAAATTCTTTAGTTCTTTCTTTGATTACAAAAATCATGATATTACTAATTCCTATAATACCTGCAATTAAAGTTCCTGAACCAATAAAAATAACGATAAAGTATAAGGCAAACATAAAAGTATTCATTCCTTTGTTGGCTTCTGCCATATTTCTTACGGACAATGCGCTTCTATCATCTGGGTGAATATTCAATTTTTTACGCAAATCTCTTTCTATTTTATGGCCAAATGCAAGTGCTTCATCTAAACTTAATTTCGGGTTATAACCAACCAAAATTTGACTTAAATGGTCATTATTTCCATAAATCATTTGAGCGGTTGTAACAGGCATATAGGTTTGCCTTTCTTCATTATCACCTCCTGCATCAGAGAAAATACCAATAATTAAATACGATATTCCATTTACATTTACACGTTTTCCTAACGCTGGTTTGTTTCCAAATAAATCTTCCTTTACCAATCTACCAATAACCAATACCTTCGATTTTTCTTTTAAATCTCTTTCATTGATAAACCTACCTTCATCTATAATTGTTTTTTCTAAAAATTGATGATCTGGATGTACCGCTCGTAAACGATAATTATCCTGTTTATTTTTATAAGAAATATTTACATTTTTATATATCCTGGCAGTTAAATGCTGAATTTTATCTTCGTATTCTTCCTTAACAAAATTATAATCTTTATTTTTTAACTGTATTCTTCTACCAGTCTGTAGCCCTTTATATGGTTTGGTAGTTTTCCAAACTCGAACTCGTATGGTATTTTGCGCATCATCAATAAAAAAAGTTTTAAACTGATTTTGAAGCCCAGATACAATACCAAAAAGTAGGGTAAACAAGAGGATAGCAAAAGCTACCGTAAAACCAGACATTACAGAGCGTAATTTGTTTTTACTGATGCTTTGAAAAATTTCTCGCCAACGATCTATATCGA
>CAZZNK010000011.1:0-34430 GCA_964655585.1 uncultured Flavobacteriaceae bacterium | reverse complement strand
TTAATCAATTAATTATTGTGAAAAACAACTTGAAAAAGTGTGAGTTTGCCCTGATCTTTTATGATATATTTAATTTTTTACATTCTGAAAAATATAAACTTCGGTAGCTCCTAAACCATATTTTTGATAAGATGCATCGTAATATTTTATAGGATATTTATTGAATAAATAATGTAATTCTGTTTTTAAAACACCTTCTCCAACACCATGAATAAAGACAATTTTAGAAATTTTCTTTAAAATACAATATTCAATTTTTCTACGAGCAACATCAACTTGTAATGAAAGCATATCATAATTATCCATCCCTTTTGTAGAACTTGTTAATTGATGGATGTGTAAATCTACCTCCATAATTACTTCTTTCTTATCTTTTACAAAAGCTGTTTTTCTCTTACTCTTTTCTTGTTTTTTTTGATGTAATAATTCGTTATCAATATCCGAAAACTTAGATAATTCACGTTGCTCTACATCAATTTTCACTAGTTCTGAAGCATCAAAAGTAAAAATCATACCATCTGGTGTTTCTACAGAAATAATATTTCCATCAACATTTGTAACAATGCCTTTCACAACATCATCTAAAACAGCTACTTTATTTCCGATTTTAAAACACATTTAACGATTCCTTAATTTATAGTTTTATTTTTAGGTGTATTTTTGCACAAAAAATACTGATGATTGCTTTTCAACCTATTGATACGCATACATTTTTTGATGCTGCTGCTAAAAATATTCAAATTTCTTCAGAAAGAAAAGCGTTATTACACAAAATTGCTATAAAAATTGCGGAGAAACATCATTCTAGCAAAAAGGTAAATCTTAATTTTATTTGTACACATAATTCTCGTAGAAGTCAATTAGCACAAGTGTGGAGCTTCTTTGCTATTGATTATTTTAAGCTTAAAAATATCGATGTTTTTTCTGGCGGAACAGCTGTTACTGCTTTTTATAGAAATACAGTAAAAACGTTACAAAATACTGGTTTTCATTTTGATATTGAAGATTTTTCTCATCAAAACCCAACCTATAGAATCTCTTTTAAGGAAAGTAAAAAATCCATTTTAGGGTTTTCGAAATTATTTGATAATACTCATAACAAAAAACCATACATTGCGATTACAACATGTAACCATGCAGATGAAAATTGTCCTTTTATCCCTGATGCATTACATCGTTTTCATTTGCCGTTTGTAGATCCTAAATTTTCTGATAAGACAGCAACAGCTGAAAATATTTACCAAAAAACTAACAAACAGGTTGCAAAAGAAATGTATGTTATTTTTAAAGAAGTTAAAAAACTACTTCAATAATAACTTAAACTTCTCTATTCTTATCGTATGGAATTGTTTTTAAGATATGCTTAATTGCATTTACCCGAACTTCTGTTTTTCTGTTAGCTCTAATAACTTTCCAAGGTGCATTTTTTGTATTCGTTTTAGTAAACATTGCCTTTTTATAGACAGTATAATCATCCCATAATTCTTGAGCTTTTTCATCAACAGGTGTCATTTTCCATTGTTTTAAAGGCTCATTTTTAATCTCATTAAAACGTTTGACTTGTTCTCTTTTAGAGATCGATAAATATATTTTAACAAGCTGTGTTCCAGACTCCTGAATCATTCTTTCAAAATCATTCACTTGATTCATAAAAATGTTATATTCTTCTATTGTACAAAATCCGTTTACAGGTTCTACAACGGCTCTGTTATACCAACTTCTATCAAAAAATACAATTTCACCAGCTTTGGGAAATTCTTCTACATACCGCTGAAAATACCATTGTGTTCTTTGATCTGATGTAGGTTTTGGCAAGGCAACAATCCGTAAATGACGAGGATTCATTTTTTCAGTTGCTCTTCTAATCGCCCCTCCTTTTCCTGCGGCATCTCTTCCTTCAAAAATCACAATAATTCTACCTCCTTTTTCTATAACTTCTGATTGGAGTTTTATCAATTCTAATTGTAGATTTTTAAGTTGCTTTTCATAATCAACAAAACGAATGGCTCTTGCATAATTTAATTCTTCTTTTCTTAATAAAGCCGATAACCCTTTGCTAGAGTTTAGCTTTTTTACATCTTTCTCTGTTAAATTTTGATTTTCCATTGTATACTATTTTACTGATCTATAATAACGCATTATAACATTTGGATCTGGAAGGATTGTAGTGTTTGTCTTTCCTTTTCCATCGTAATCAAATTTTGATAATACATACCGAATACTTTCTAAACGAGCTTCTAATTTATCGTTTGTTTTTACAACAATCCAAGGACAATATGCTGTATGTGTTCTGCTAAACATTTGTTCTTTATAATAGGTGTAATCATCCCACATTTCTTGCCCTTTTTGATCGACAGGACTAAATTTCCATCGTTTTAAAGGATTATCTAAACGTGCATTAAACCTTTCTTGTTGTTCTTCTTTGGTTATTGAAAACCAAAATTTAATAATTTGCACACCAGACTCATATAGCATATGTTCAAACTCTGGTACTTGTACCATGTATCTTTTGTATTGCTCATCAGAACAAAAACCCATAACAGGTTCTACAACCGCTCTATTATACCAACTTCTGTCAAAAAATACTATTTCACCAGGATTTGGCAATTGTTTAATATAACGCCTAAAATACCATTGTCCTTGCTCTACCTCTGTTGGTTTTGTCAATGCAACCAAACGCATAGAACGAGGGTTTAAATGTTCTGTAAATCTACGAATAGAGCCTCCTTTACCTGCGGCATCTCTACCTTCAAAAATTACGGCAACTCTTTTATTATTTTTTTGCACCCATTGTTGCAATTTCACCAATTCTATTTGAAGATTTTTTAAATCTTTCTCATAAGACATCTTTTCTAAAACAACATTAATCTTGCCTCCTTTTTCTTTGGCAATATCAATTAACTCTTGTTTTGTAGTTATGTTTTTAAACTCTTCTAAAGTTATATCTGTAGGTTTTCCCATAATTTAAGTACTAAATTTAAAAGTACTAATTTACGAAATCCTTTAGAAAAATCTAACAAAAATTATGAATTTATATCTATATTTATTTTTAAATCTCAATCAAAAAAAACGCATACCTTTGAGTATTATGAAAAAATATTATTTACTATTTTTTTTATGCCTTCCTTTTGCTGTTTTTTCGCAAAAAAAATTTAAAAAAGAGATTAGTTTTGTAAACGATAACGATTTGTTTGTTTCTACTTTTAGAGACAGGTATTATACAAATGGAATGTTTTTTACATACAGGTATCTTTCAAAAAACAAGTCTAAAAAATTAGAAAAACAGATTTCCGAATGGCAAGTTGGTCATAAAATGTATACGCCATTTAAAGCTGTTGTACAGCATATTTCTTTACACGACAGACCTTTTGCTGCATATTTATATGGTAGCTTTGGTATCAATAGAATTTACAAAAACAATACCCTTTTTAAAACATCTATTCAAATAGGTATTATTGGCCCTTCGGCTTTCGGTAAAGAATTACATGATTTTATTCATGATATATATGGGTTTCAAAAAGCTATTGGGTGGAAACATCAAATAAAAAATGCTTTTGGGTTAAATTTTAAAGCAAATTATTCTAAACACCTTATAAAAGACACCTCTAATCATTATGATATTACTTGGATAAACAATGCTAAAATCGGTACGGTTTTTACTGATATTTCTACAGGATTTTATGGGAGAATTGGTTTTAATTCATTACAAAAAATACAAAATTCCATCAGTTTTAATACCCATTTAAATGATGAAAACTCTATTTATAATAATAAGGTAGAATCATTTATTTTTATAAAACCAACTGTAAGTTATACATTATATGATGCAACCATACAGGGAAGTTTTTTAAATACAGGTAGTGATGTAACCAAAGAATTAGTTCCTCTAGAATTTGATTTGGAAGTTGGAATTCTATTTACTGTTAAAAGGTTTCATTTTGGGTATGCAGTTCATTACCACACTAACAAATCTAAAAATTTACGGTATAATAACGGAAATACTTACGGAACTATTAGAATAAATTACGCCTTTAATTAGTTTCTTCCTCAAAATTATCATCTTTAAAACCTATTAAATATAATTTTTCTTGCGCTCTTGTAACTGCTGTGTAAAGCCATCGTAAATATTCTGTAGAAATTCCTTCTGGCAAATAAGGCTGCTCAATAAAAACAGTATTCCATTGCCCTCCTTGAGATTTATGACAAGTCATTGCATATGAAAACTTGACTTGTAGTGCATTAAAATAGATATTCTTTTTAATTGATATAAACTGCTTGTACTTCGATTTTTCGTGTGCAAAATCTTCTTTTACAGCTTCATATAACTTATTTGATTGTTCATAGGTTAAAGATGGTGTTTCACTTGTTAAGGTGTCTAAAAGTAATACTGTTTCAAATGGTTTTTGATCAGGGTAATCTATCATTCTAATTTCTACTTCTGCAAATCGGAAGCCATATAATTCCTTAATGGCATTAATTCTCATTACCTCGCAAATATCTCCGTTTGCAATAAAACCTGCGGATGAGGATTCTTTTAGCCAGAAATAATTATTTTTTACCACCATTACATAATCTCCTGTAGAAATTTCGTTTTCTTGACCTCTAATTTTCGATCGTATTTGTTCATTGTATTGATTAGCCCTTTTATTAGAACGTACAATAAAAGCGGTATCTTCTACTCCATCAGAATCATAAGCAGTGCTTATTGCGTCTTGTATATCATATCCATCAATCAGTCTAATAATATCTGGATAATTGACATCAAATTTAAAATGAGTGGCACCACTTTCTACCAACATTCTTAAATGAGTGGCATTGGCAAGAATTCCTGATTTTTCATGCTGTCTCATTACTTCATTTAACTCTATTTCTGTTACATTTTTATTATAATCAAAAGATAATTTATGAGCTTCTAAAGCAGGACTTATATTTAATTTTACAGGGGGCAACTGAGCAGTATCTCCTATAAAAACGATTTTACAGTTTTTGCCAGAATACACATATGAAATCAAATCATCTAACAAAGAACCTTTTTCAAATATTTTTGCATTTTGAGGTTTGTCTGGTATCATTGAGGCTTCATCAATAATAAAAATAGTATCTGTGTGCTTATTGGTTTGCAAAACAAAATCTACCGAACCGTTACTTTGCTTTTTAGGAAAATATATTTTTTTATGAATTGTAAATGCTTGTCGCTTAGAATAACCCGAAATTACTTTTGCAGCTCTACCTGTTGGCGCTAACAAAACTGCCTTCTTACCTACTCTCCAAAGATTATTAACTACCGTACTTATACTGGTTGTTTTCCCTGTACCCGCATATCCTTTTAATAAAAATAGAGATTGATTGTCCTTGTCAAAAATAAAATCAGCTAATAATTGCAGTAATTCTCCTTGTTTACTTGTTGGTGTATAAGGGAATTTCTTTGTGATTTCTTTGTGAAAATTATCGGATGTTTTTATCATAAAAAAAATTAAAGTATCAAAGATACATTGATTTATGAATAAAAATTTTTATCATTAAAAAAAAATTGTAGATTTGCGACTAAGACTATTAAAAAACAAATATTAATTATGGGATTATTCGGAATGATTTTAGCAGCTGTAGTTGTTGCTATTCTTTTAGCAATTATTATAGTAAAATATTTACCATTAAACTTAAGATGGATTGCCTCTATTTTACTTTTGGTAGCAGCGGGATATTTAGGTTATAAAATATACGATGGTATTATGAGACCTATAAACTTTAACAAAAAGAAAAAGGTACGATATGCTAAGGTTATTAAAAATCTAAAAATAATTAGAGAGGCTGAAATTGCACATTATCAAGTAACGGGTAAATACTCTAAAGACAAAGCTGGTTTAATTCAATTTATTGATACTGCTAAATTTGCAATTACAGAAACAAAAACAATTGTAGAACAAGTTAATAAAGGTAGTAAATGGCAACCTATTATGATTGAGGTTGAAAAAAGAGTTACCGATACTATTAATTTTGAGCCTGTAATTAACAAGTTTAAAAATAAAGACTATAAAAACATGTTTAAAGTTCCTGGAACGGATAAAGAGTTTGAATTGGCTACTGGAATGGTAGAAAAGGTTCAAGGTTTAGAAGTACCAACTTTTGAAGCAAAATTTAGCAAGAAACCTATTTTAAAAGGAATGGATCCTTCTCTTATCAAACAAGAATTAGAAGAAGTTGTTTCTGATGAAATTAAAGGGGAGTTTATCTCTGTAGGATCTTTAGACGAAGTTACAACTGGTGGTAACTGGCCACCTTTTTATGACAAGAATGATAAAACAAAAAAAGACGATAAATAAGAGTCTTAAAAATACAGAAAATCAAAGATTATCCATCCAATTTAGTTTGGATGGATTTTCTTTTTGCATAGAAAATAGGCAACAAAAAGTTACTCACTTCTCTACTGTTTTGTTTGATGCTACTTTAGCAACACCAAAAGAGCTTTTACTAAAAATTGAAGCCGTTTTTAATCAGAATCATCAACTTCAACAAGATTTCAGTTCGGTTTTGGCAATCCACCAAAACAGCTTATCAACCTTGGTTCCTACCTCTTTTTTTGATGAAAATAAATTAAAAATGTACTTACAATACAATATCAAAACATTGGCTACTGATTTTATTGCTTTTGATGATGTATTAAATATAGATGCAAAAAATGTTTATGTTCCGTATGTAAATATTAACAACTATTTATTTCAAAATTTTGGAGAGTTTGAGTATAAACATCACCTGTCTATACTTTTAGAAAAATTAATACATCATAATACAAATACTTCTGAAAAAAGAATGTTTGTAAACCTCTCAAAAAACAATTTAGATATTATTGTTTTAGAATCTGGTAACTTATTCTTTTGCAACTCATTTTCTTATACAACTAAGGAAGATTTTATCTATTATATTTTGTTTACTGCAGAACAGCTACAACTAAATACAGAAAAGTTTTTACTTACTTTTTTAGGTGATATTAATATAGATGATGCCTTTTACAAAATTGCATACCAATACATTAGAAATATTCAATTTTACAAAAGTAAAAATCAAGTATATCTTGACAAAAACCTACCTAAACACTCTAATTTTATTTTATTAGGCTAATGAGAATTATTTCAGGAAAACACAAATCAAAACGCTTATCTGCACCAAAAAATCTACCTGTTAGACCTACTACGGATATGGCAAAAGAATCTTTATTTAATATCTTAAATAACCTGTATTATTTTGATACTATTTCTGTGATAGATTTATTTTCTGGCACAGGAAATATCAGTTACGAGTTTGCTTCAAGAGGTACAAAAGAAGTTTATGCTGTTGATGGGAATTTTCATTGTATCAAATACATTTCAAAAATATCAAAAGAATTAGACCTAAATATAAACACATATAGAAGTGATGTATATAAATTCTTAGAAAAAACACCGCTAAAAAGCGATGTTATTTTTGCAGATCCTCCGTATGATTTTGAAAAAACACAATTCTTAAAAATTGCTGACACTATTTTTGAGAGAAATATTCTTAATAATGAAGGTTTACTGATTATAGAACACTCTAAACATACCAATTTATCTGAGCATGCTAACTTTAGCTACTCAAAAAAATATGGAGGAAATATGTTTAGTTTTTTTGAATAAAATACTATTTATTATAGTTCTTAGCTTTTCTCACCATGGCTTCTCGTAAGTTTTTTGGTAATTCTTTTACACATTCAATAAAAAAGCTTTGGTATTTTTTATCTGCTTTCATATAAACATCAAACAATAAACCTGGTCGTTTTTTATCCATTAACTTTAAAATTTCAACCATAATATTTACGCCTGTTTTTTTGTTAGAAAAACCTGAAGTAATTTTAGCAAATCGATTGTAAAAACTCACAAAACAAGTCATCGTTTCACAGGCATTAATTTTATTTGCAATTTTTTGAGCTAAATCACCTGTGTCAACATTAGAGGTTGTAGTAGTGGTAGTTGTGGGTGAACTTTCATCAGACTCTGATTGGGCAACAACTGTTTGCATAGAAATAAATGCAAGGACAAAGAATAAAAATACTGCTTTCATAATTATTGTTTTTTAGATTACCCAACAAAATTCTAAAAAATTAATACATAAAAAAATACGGCAAATGCCGTATTTTTAAATCCTTAAAAAACCCAGGTTTTAAAACAATAATTCTTTAATTTTCTCTAAATTAGAAAAAATTGTAAATGCAATTAAAAAAGTAACTACAAAAATAATAAGTGCTCTTTTGTATTCTTTGTTCATTTTCATTTTATAATAATGTTGTAATAATTTGTTGAATAGAAACTCCTTCTGCTTCTGCCTTATAATTTTTTACAATTCTATGCGATAAAACCGGGTAAGCAACCGCTTGCACATCTTCTATGTCTGGTGAGTATTTTCCACTGATTACTGCGTGTGCTTTGGCTCCTAATATTAAATTTTGTGAGGCTCTAGGGCCTGCTCCCCAATCTAAATATTTTTGAACTAATTCTGTTGCTTCTAAAGATTTTGGTCGTGTTTTTCCTACCAATTTTACAGCATATTCCACTACATTATCTGCTACTGGAATTTTACGAATTAATTTTTGAATCTCTAAAATTTCATCCGAAGAAAACAAAGCATTCACCTCTTGCTTACTGTTAGATATTGTTTGTTTTACAACTTCTACTTCTTCAGAAAAAGTTGGATATTCTAAGTTTATCGAAAACATAAACCTGTCTAACTGAGCTTCTGGCAAAGGATAGGTTCCTTCTTGCTCAATCGGATTTTGAGTTGCTAAAACAAAAAAGGGCTGTGACAATTTATAATGATGACCAGCAACAGTTACCGATTTCTCTTGCATTGCTTCTAACAATGCTGCTTGAGTTTTTGGTGGAGTTCTATTGATTTCATCCGCTAAAACAATATTTGAAAAAATGGGTCCTTTGATAAATTTAAAATGACGATTTTCATCCAAAATTTCACTTCCTAAAATATCTGAAGGCATTAAATCTGGCGTAAACTGTATGCGTTTAAAATCTAAGCCTAAAGCATCTGAAACAGTGTGAACTAAAAGTGTTTTTGCCAAACCAGGGACACCGATAAGTAATGAATGCCCTCCACAAAAAACAGATAGTAATACTAAATTTACAGCAACTTCTTGACCTACAATTACTTTGCTAATTTCTGCTTTTAATTGCGCGTGTTTTTGTACTAAATTTTGTATGTCAACTACGTCAGACATTATTTAACAGTTTCCTTTTTCCAATTTCGCTCAAAATTACATTTACTATGCTTATTATTTAGCTTAATATATGTATCTTTTATTTTCTCTTTAGACCAACTCGCTACCTTTTCTTGCTTTTTCTTTTGTAATGCTAAACGCTGTATTTTTACATAATCATCAACTAAATCTGCAGTGTGGGTGTTTGTTCTTTCTTTCATTAAAAGGAATTTATACATTTTATTCCCTCCTCTTTCTTCATCATAAAAAGGTTCTGTCATTTCTCCTTCTTTCAAATCACTTACTCTTGCATATAATGCTGGATCTAACTTTGTCAAATCAAATTTAGATTCTCCAGAATAAGGGTTTAAAATTACGCCTCCGTTATTTTTAGTGTTCTTATCTTGAGAATACTTTTTTACAGCTTCTTTAAATGTAATTTTCCCTTCTTTTATTTCCTTGATAATACTTTCAACTTTTTCTTTCGTTTCTTTTAATTTTTCATCAGGAATTTCTGGTGATATTAAAATATGAGAAGCAATTCTCATATTTCCTTTTATTTGATGCAATTGAATAATATGATATCCGAAAGATGATTTAAATGGATCTGAAATCTCGTTTACATCTAAAGAGAAAGCAACTTCTTTAAACTCTTTGATAAAACCACTTTCTTTTGTTATTTCATACTTTCCGCCATTTTTTGTAACCGCAGGATCATCTGAATTTATAATGGCTTTTAAACGAAAACTAGAACCTGCTTCTACATCTTTTTTAATCTGATTTAGTTTTGCAATAATTCTATCATTCTCTGCTTTCGTTGGTAATGCATTTACCACAATTTGAGCAATCTCAATTTCTGCAGAAAATTCTGGCAATTCGCTTTTATCTTTTAAACCATTGTAATACAACCTAACTTCTTCTGGTGTTACATCAATTTTTTCAGTAATTTTTACTTGTTCCTTTTGTATTAATTTACGTTCTTTTTCAATGGTATACAATTCCTTTTTTAAATCTTGCATGTCATTAAAGCCGTAGGCCTTAACTACTTTTTCTGCACTGCCATATTGTTGCGTAAAATAATGAACATTTTGCTCTACACTTGCATTAATTTCATCATCAGAAACAGTAATACTATCAATAACAGCATGATGTGCTATTAATTTTTGCAACATCAATTGTTCTAACATTTCGCAATCAGAAATATCAACTTTTCCGTCTGTACTATTTTTAAGTTCTAGTTTAAATTTGTCAATATCAGAATCTAACACAATGTTTTTTCCAATAACAACTGCAACTCCATCAATTTTAATTTTTTGTGCTTGTATTTCTTGCGATTTAAATCCTAATAATGCAATAAATGCAAGGAAACTAATAGATTTTAAAATTTTTATTCTGTACGGCATCTTGTAATATTATTTTTTCAATTTCTCTAATTAATTCTAACTTTCGCTTGTGTAAAATCATCTGTTTTATATTAGATGAGACATAGCTTAACGGAGCTATCTCATTCCGTTTTAATATATTTTTTACAGCCACCAAATATAGTCCTAATGAATTTACTTTTTGACTGAATTTTGTTTTTTTTAACAGTTTTTCCTTTGAATACGGTATTTTTAACAAAACATTATCTAAAGTCAGCCAAATCGAATCGTTTAAGTGATATTGCTTAAAATTAAATTGCTGCTGCTCTAACATTTCAACATCTTCTAATTTATCAGACTTAAAAAGATTTATAATCTTTTTTTTATCTACTTTATCTTCATCGAACTGTAAATATTTTAATTGTACTAATTCTTCATTCAACCTAAAATTCTGTTTGTTGGCTTCATAAAAAACAATAATCTCTTTTACAGAGACAATTGTATCTAATTGCTGTTTAATTAAGCGTTCTTTATAGTTATTTATCAATAAACTTTCTCGATATTTCTGCACTAGTTCATCAATACTTTTATTTTCATTTAGCGAACTATTCTCTACAGCTTTCTTTAAAAGTAGTTTTTTTATAGCCCAAGTATCAATCAAACTTTTTGAAAATATAATACTATCTTTTTTAGAAGTTGTTTTAGGAAAAAACTCAGAAATATCTTCTAAATATAATTTTGAACCGTAAATTTTTGCAATGGGATTAAGACTCTTCTTAATCTCTTTTGATTTTTTTAAATTGATATAATCACAAGAAGAAAAGAAAAGTAATATTGATATAAAACCTAAAAACTGCTTCATTTTTTCTTTTCGTAAAATTTAATTAACTTTTTAAGTTGTTTTTTCTTAACCTTTATGATACTCTTATTTCGAAGTTCAGCAATCCATTCTTTTTCTAAAAAAGTTTGATAATCATTCATTACACTCCCTTTTACAGTTTTAAATTCTTTAAACTGATATACCTTTTTATTTTTAGAATAATAATTTTGCAAACCCAAAGTATCATTAGAGGCTTTATTCCAAATTTTTTGTTGCATCAATTCAAACAATAATAAACCGTCTTCGTATTCTTTTAATGTATGTGCAAATGCTGGTTCTGTATGTATTAAATTTTCTTTATAATAACTTAAAACTTCCCTGTCAGTAAACATTTCTAAAAGTATCGGAATCGATTTATGCCTTCTATTTCTTGTATACTTTACAAAATCTATTTGCTTTATTTTTTTATTATTGATGGTCAACAAGGTGTTTTGAAGAGAATCTGTTGGAATAGCTCTAAAGTTTTTTCTTTTAAAAATTTTATACGAATCTTTATTTAAAACTACTTTATATTGTTTTTTAAGCTTATTTAAAACGGCATTGTCAGATAATTTTCCCCTCCCACTTTTTTTAACTTTTAGTGCTATTTCATCTTTCATTTTATCGAATGATTGCACTGGATATTTTTTTATCAACTTTACAATATGCCATCCAAAACGAGTTTTGAACGGTTTTGAAAAATCAGTCACTTTCTTTAATGAAAAAGCTACATTTTCAAAAGGTTTCACCATTCTTCCTGCTCCAAATTTTGCTAAAACCCCTCCTTTTGCTTTCGAGCCTTTATCATTAGAATATCTTTTTGCTAAATCTTTAAAAGCAACACCTTTTTTTAATTTTTGATAAACACTATCAATTTTTTTCTTACCAACTTGAGCATCGCCAGTAATTAAAATATGAGCAACTTGTATTTCTCCTTTAGAAAGTCTAATCCCTTTAGTTTGTACTATATGATACCCAAAACGGGTTTTAAAAGGCTTAGAGGTTTCACCCACTTTAGTTTTATAAGCAGCATCTTCAAAAGGATATACCATTTTAAAAGCAGAAAAATAACCCAAATCTCCACCATTTCTCTTTGCTGATGGATCTTCAGAGACTTGTTTCGCAACACTCTCAAAAGTAGCACCTGCAAGTATTCTTTTTCTAGCCTCAACAATTTTATTATAGGCAACCAAAGTATCTTTTGGTGTATAATTTTTTGATAACCGTATTAAAATATGTTTGGCATTTACTTCGTTTTTTGTTCTAAAGTAAACTTCTTCAACTAATTTCTCTAAAAACTGTTTATCTCTTAGATATGGTGCAATAAGCTCGTTTTTATAAGTCTCCATTTCTCGCCTATAAGAACGCAAAGTATCTAGTTTCAAGTTATAAGCTTGTGCAACTTTTAATTTATAATTAATAAATAATCTCAAGTTATTTTTGACACTTTTTGATTCCTTACTTTCAATAATATGCAAATTCTTTTCATAAACTCTTTTAAACTCAGACACAAATACTGGTACTCCGTCTATAGTTACTAAAACCTTGTCTTTTTTTTGCCCAAAAGCTAAAAATACAACACAAAAAAACACAATACTTAATACTATTTTTTTCATAATTTTATAATGATAGGATTCCTTTTATTTCTTCTACTTGTCTGTAATAACTAATTATTTCGTCAGAACTTACTGCATTAATAACTACTGAAACACTAATATATTTTCCAGTCTTAGATTTTTTTGTTTTGATAACAGCTCCCGTATTTTTAAATACTATTAGCACATCTTCTGCCTGATTTTTATCCGTAGGAACAATAAATTTATACAGATAATCTGCAGGAAACACCGTAGTATCTTCTAATTGAATTTTTAGCTTTTTATAAAACGTATCTTTATCACTCATAAAATTGTTTTTTTTACTATTTACAAATAGCAAGCCACAAAATTACATTAAAAATTAGTTTTATAAACAGAAACGCATATTTTTGTAAAATGCAGCAAAAAATAGTTTTAATTGGTGGTCCGGGTTCAGGGAAAACTTCTGTTATCAATGAATTGATAAAAAGAAAGTACCATTGTATGGAGGAAGTATCTAGGGAAGTTACTTTAAAAGCAAAAAAAGAAGGCATTGAGCAACTTTTTTTAACAAAACCTCTATTGTTTAGCAAAATGCTTTTAGAAGGAAGAGAGCAACAGTATTTAGATGCTAAGAAAAGTAATGCAAAAATTGTTTTTTTTGATAGAGGGATTCCTGATGTATCTGCATATTTAGAGTTTTTTAAAACGAAATACCCTGCTATTTTTATTGATAAAAGTCATCAATACAAATATGATAAAGTATTTTTATTCTTACCTTGGAAAGAGATATACACTTCTGACAATGAACGTTACGAAAGCTTTGAGCAATCTGTAATTATTGATAAATTTATTCAAAATGCTTACAGAAAGATTGGCTATACAATTACTATAGTTCCTTTTGGAAGCTTACATGAAAGAACCGATTTTATTGTTAATTCCATTTCTTAAAAACAATGAATGATGCTCTAAAAATAGCAAAAAAATATTGGAGATTTTCTTCTTTTAGAAAACCTCAAGAAGAGATAATCAATGCTGTTTTAGAGAAAAAAAATGTTTTGGCATTATTGCCAACTGGTGGCGGAAAATCGGTCTGTTTTCAAATACCAGCACTCTTACAAGACGGTATCTGTATTGTTATTTCTCCCTTAATTGCATTGATGCAAGATCAAGTAGAAAACTTAACTAAAAAAGGCATCAAAGCAACCACAATTCCTTCAAAAAGCTCTCAAAATGAAATAATTACACTTTTTGATAATTTAAAATTTGGTGGTTTTAAGTTTCTATATATATCGCCCGAACGTTTACAATCAACCTTTATTCAACAAAAAATAAAAGAATTAAATGTAAACTTAATTGCTGTTGATGAAGCGCATTGTATTTCTGAATGGGGACATGATTTTAGACCATCGTACAGAAATATAAAAATCTTAAAAGAACTACAACCCAATGCAAATTTTATAGCACTAACAGCTTCTGCTACTCAAAAAGTGGTAGCTGATATTTCAAAAAATCTGGAGTTAAAAAATATACAGATATATAGAAAATCGTTTTATCGAGAAAATTTAGCTTATCAAATTTTTACTATTGAAGATAAATTACATCGTTTAAAACAAATTTTCAAAAAAACAAAAACACCCGCTATTATTTATGTAAATTCTAGGAAAAAAACAGTGGAAATTTCTGATTTTTTAAAAGCAAACAACTTTAAAAGCGGTTTTTATCATGGCGGATTATCATCCGAAGAAAAAGAAAAATCATTTAAAAATTGGATGTCAGAAAAAAAACCAATTATGGTAGCTACAAATGCTTTTGGAATGGGAATAGACAAAGAAAATGTAGGTGTTGTGGTGCATTTAAATATACCAAATAGTTTAGAAAATTATGTGCAAGAAGCTGGTAGAGCTGGTAGAAACGGCAAAAAAGCGTTTTCTGTGGTATTACAAAATGAAAATGATATTGTTTTATTAAAAGATCGTTTAAAAAACTCCTTACCAACCATAGTCGAAATTAAAGAGGTTTCTAAAAAATTATACCAACATTTTCAAATTGCAGTTGGAGAAATTCCTGAAAATTCAATCGATTTTAACTTCTTAGAATTTTGTAGAAAATATCAATTCATCCCGAATAAAGTTACAAGTATTTTACACATTCTTTCCAATCATAATTTAATTGAAATTACACATAATTTTAATCAAAAATCTATAGTACAGTTTATTGTAAATAGTCGTCAGGTTTTATTTTATGGGAAAAGCAACACTCCTTTAAAAAACTTTACCAACTCACTTTTAAGAAGTTACGGAGGTCTTTTTGAGCAAGAAACAAAAATAGATGAGTTTATGCTTGCCAAAAAAACAGGTATTATATCTACACAAGTTTTTGCTTATTTAAATCAATTAAAAAAAGACAATCTCATTATTTATAAAAAAGCGACAAATAACACTTCTATCCAATTTTTAGCACCAAGAGAAGATGATAAAGCTATCAATAGAATTTCTAAAGAAATAACACAATACCTTAAACAAAAACAACAAAAAGTAAGTGACATTATCGAGTTTATCCAAAATAATCGTGTTTGTAGAAATGTGCAAATTCTATCGTATTTTAATGAACAGAAATTTGTAAAATGTGGTATTTGTGATGTTTGTTTATCAGAAAAAAAGAAGAACAACAGTACATTATCATCAGAAATTATACAATTACTGCAAAAAGAAAAATTTATGGCATCAAAAGAAATTTGTAGTATTTTAACTGCTAAAGAAAAAGACATTTTAATACATTTGCGTAACTTATTGTCTAAAAACAGTATTGGTATTAACAATCAAAATAAATTTTATATAAAATAGTTTATGAAAGATTTACGCATCGTTTTTATGGGAACTCCTGATTTTGCAGTAACCATTTTAAAGCAGTTAGTAGAAAGTAATTATAATATTGTTGGTGTTATTACTGCGGTTGATAAACCTGCTGGACGTGGAAGAAAACTACATGAATCTGCTGTAAAAAAATATGCGATATCTAAAGGGTTGACAATTTTACAACCTAAAAACCTAAAAAGTAACGATTTTCAAGAAGAACTAGAAGACCTAAAACCAAATTTACAGATTGTAGTTGCCTTTAGAATGTTGCCAAAAACTGTATGGCAGCTACCTAAATATGGCACATTTAATTTACACGCATCCCTTTTACCAGCGTACCGTGGTGCCGCACCAATACATTGGGCAATTATCAATGGTGAAACAACAACGGGTGTTACTACTTTTTTTATTGATGATAAAATTGATACAGGAGAAATTATTCTTCAAAAGAAAATTGATATTAAAGATGATGAAACTGTTGGTTCTTTGCATGATAAGTTGATGCATCTTGGAGCAGATCTTGTCTTAAAAACAGTAAAACTGATTGAAAAAGAAGATGTAACAACCACCAAACAACCAAAATTAGAAGAAAAATCTGCACCAAAATTATTTCCTGAAAACTGTAAAATAGATTGGACTGACTCAATTGAAAATATCTATAATAAAATAAGAGGACTAAACCCATTTCCTACTGCTTGGTGCATTATAAAAAACGGAAAAGAAGAAATTACTGCAAAAATCTATAAAATCCGTAAAGAGTATGAAGAACATACTTTAGAATCTGGAAAAATAGTTTTCAGCAAGAAAAGCTTAAAAGTTGCTGTAAAAAACGGGTACATTATTATTGATGAAATTAAACTTTCTGGCAAGAAAAAAATGGAAACTAAAAGCTTGCTAAATGGTTATCATTTTTCATCAAACACAAAAATGCTCTCATCCCTTTGATAGCCTCAAAAGCTATGTTTTCTCTTTTTTAGTCAGGTTTATTAACATTTCACTTGTACTTATCAACAAAATAGGTGTTTTTTTAGCGAAAAACTTGCACGAACCCTTAATCCGTCTATATTTGCTAAGCTTTACAAAAGCAAAAAGAATTTAATAATTTAAAAACCTATTTATTATGAACAAATCGGAATTAATCGATGCAATGGCAGCTGACGCTGGAATTTCTAAAGTAGCAGCAAAAGCAGCATTAGAATCTTTTACAGATAATGTTACTAAATCTTTGAAAAAAGGAAATAAAGTAGCTTTAGTTGGATGGGGAACTTTCTCTGTATCTAAAAGAGCTGCAAGAAATGGTAGAAACCCACAAACTGGTAAAACTATTCAAATTGCTGCTAAAAACGTAGCTAAATTTAAAGCAGGTTCTGGTTTAAGTAAAGCTGTAAACTAAGAAATACACTTTATTAAAACATCAAAAACTCTCTTACTTAATTTAAGAGAGTTTTTTTATTAATTAATTTTAAGTATCTTTCCTTAGAATTTTACAAGTATGAAGCTACTCACACCACAAAAAGGAAGATTACTTATTGCAGAACCATCAATATTAAACGATGTTTCATTCAATAGATCTATAATTTTACTTACAGAATATACTGAAAAAAGTTGTGTCGGTTTTATTTTAAATAAATCGTTAGAATATACTATGAATGACTTATTACCTGACGTTGATTGTTCTTTTACAATCTACCAAGGTGGGCCTGTTGAGCAAGATAATTTGTATTTTATACATAAAATACCTAACCTTATTCCTAATAGTATAAAAATAACTGATAATATATATTGGGGCGGTAATTTTGAAACCTTAAAAATATTACTAAACGAACAGAAAATAAAGAATACTGATATTCGGTTTTTCCTAGGATATTCTGGTTGGAGCGTTCATCAATTAGAAGATGAAATTTCTCAAAACTCTTGGTTTGTTAGCGAAAATGATTTCTCTGATATTTTTGCAACTGACAATACAACCCTCTGGAAAAACAAACTCTTACAAAAAGGAGGTGACTATAAACTTTGGGCAAATGCACCAAAAGATATCAACTTGAACTAGTTTTAAGTAGTAATTTCTAAAATTTTTAAACGCTGTAATAACTTCTCTCCTATTTCTGTAGAAAACTCTTTTTTTCGATAGTTTGTTACTGGCTGGATACCGATAATTGAATTTGTAATAAATACTTCATCTGACTTTTGAATATCAAAAGGAGATATCATTTTCTCTTCAATTAAAAAATCTGGATGTTTTTTTATAAAAGAAATCATTTTTTTTCGAATTATTCCGTTAATACAACCTTCGGTTAAAGGAGGTGTTATAATTACGTTTTCTTTTACAATAAAGATGTTTCCGTTAATTACTTCGACTACTCCTTTTTTTTCATTCAACAAAATACAATTATCAAAATCATTTTCATCAGCAAAAATACTTGCCAATGTATTTAACATTCTATTCGATGTTTTTATGGTTGATAACAAGCCAGAATAATTATAGAAATCTTTATATAAATCAATAATATAAGTTGCTTTCTGTTGATACAAATTCTCTTGTACATCAATTAAATAATCAACATCATTTGTTTTAGGGTTGTACAAACCACCATCTTTTCTATATACAGTTAATCGAATTCTATAAGAAACAGCGGTATCTTTTACTGCTACAGTTTTTAAAATTTCTTGTTCAAAATACTCTAACGTAAATTTCATAGGAATATTCATACGCAACATACGCATCGAAGCCATCAATCTAAAATAATGGTCTTCCCAAAAAATAACTTTATTATTTTGAACTTTTACGGTTTCAAAAATAGCATCTCCATATTTTAGCCCTCTATTTTCAACTGATAGTTTTACATTCTCAGAAAAAATTAAATCACCATTAAAGTTTATCATATTCTAATTTTAAAACACAAATTTACTATAAATCGTAGTATTTATTGCATAAAAAAATCCTTGTTTTATAAACAAGGATTTTATAAAATTTTATAACTATTATGCGCCAATTGTATGTTTTAACTCGTCTATTTGAGTCTCCCATAATCGTTTTGATTCTTCAATAGCCTCATTATCATCTGCAAAATCTGTAACAATTATAGATACATCTTTTGTAAGTGCATCAACTTGTATTCTAAACTCAAAATAACTCTCATCATCTTCATCTTCTAACCATTTGAATCTAATTTTTTCGTTTGATTTCTTTAATATAACTTCTGCTTCTTCTTCAGATCCTTCCCAAGAAAAAATAATCGTTTTCCCACGAGAATTTACGGTATCTGCAAACCATTCTTGCAAGCCAGATGAAGTAGCTAAATATTGGTATAACATCGCTGGAGATGCATGAATTGGAAACTCAATTTCAAATTTTATTTTACTCATTTTCTATAAATCAATGTGTTGACAAGGTAAGTAATATTTCTAATTAAAAAAAATAAAAACTCGTCTTGTCTATGTCTAAAAATCGATTATATTTGCACCCTCAAATAATTATGGCGAGATAGCTCAGTTGGTTAGAGCGCAGGATTCATAACCCTGAGGTCGGCAGTTCAAATCTGCTTCTCGCTACTAAAAACTCAAATCAAAACTGGTTTGAGTTTTTTATTTTTTAATCAAGCTCTTATAAATTGCAATTCTTATTTTTTCTTCAGTAATCCAGCCATTATAGGAAGTAAACTCTTTAGTTATTGTTATATTATTTTTTACTGACTCTAATTTTTTACCCTTATCAATTTCTAATTGAACCCTGTTCTTTAAAGTCATTAACATTTTTAAATATTCTTTTAAGGTTTCTTTATTCGATGTTTTCGTTCCATGACCAGCTATAATAATAGTATTATTATCAGATAATAGTATTATTTTTTTAATTCCATTAATATAACCATCTATACTTCCTCCAGAAGTTACATCTATAAAAGGGAACTTCCCTTGAAAATAAGCATCTCCAGCATGAATAATATTGTTATTCATTAAATAAACCAAAACATCTCCATCAGTATGTGCATTATGAATATGTGTTACAAAAATGGTATCTCCATTAAGGTGAAACGTTATATCATCTGTAAAAGTAACGTTAGGTAAAGCTTTTTTAGAGGAAGGTTTTATTTCTCTCCCCCTAATATTCTGTATACTACTCATCCTCTTTCTCACATTCTCATGAGATATAATTTTTGCTCCTACAGCATTCATATTTTCATTCCCGCCAGTATGGTCTCCGTGCCAATGTGTGTTCAATAAATAACTTACTGATTTTGGTGTAATCTTTTTAATTGCATTTAAAATTTTTGGAGTTAAAGGAGCGTATTGAGAATCAATCATAAAAACCCCATCATCACCTACAAAAATACCAATATTACCCCCTGAACCTTCTAACATATAAAAATTATCAGATAGTTTTGTTGTTTTTATATGTATCTCTGCCTTCTGTCCGTTTACCAATAAAGGCAATAATAACATAAGAAAAGTAATTTTTAATATTTTGATGTTTTTCATTTGAAGAATCTATTTTTTTATACTTTCTAAATTTTAATTTCCTTAATTAAAACCGTAGCAGCAAGTTACACTTTTATCTTATAAAAAAGAGCGACATCCCTAATATTTTCTTTAATTTTCGGTTGTCAAATAGAAAAATGATTTTATATTTGCATCGCTTTACTGCGAGAGTAGCTCAGTTGGTAGAGCGTCAGCCTTCCAAGCTGAATGTCGCCAGTTCGAACCTGGTCTCTCGCTCTAAAACCTTATCTTAATTGATAAGGTTTTTATTTTTTTAACCTATCTCCAAAAATCAGTAATAAAATAATAGGAATTCCTAATAATAAAACGATTGTTTTATGCAAAGAGAAAATTGCTGGAAACAATATTAAAGTCAATACAAAGCCGCCAATAGCACCTCCTAAATGTGCTGCATGACCAACATTGCCTAATTGTTTTTTCATTCCATAAATAGAGTATAACAAATAACCTACCCCAAAAATATATGCTGGTATTGGTATTGGCAACGGAAACATCATCAATGTCATATCAGGATGTAACATTATTGAAGAAAACACAACTCCAGACACCGCTCCTGATGCACCAACAGCACTGTAATAAGGTTCTTTTTTATGAAAATAAAGTGAATATATACTTCCCGCTAAAAGGCTTCCGAAGTAAATCAGAAAAAAATAGATATTTCCCAAACCGTTAGCTACAATACCTCCAAATAAATACAACGTGTACATATTAAATCCTAAATGCATCCAATCGGCATGTAAAAATCCAGAAGTAAACATCCTTATTTTTTCTCCGTTTAAAATATTACTTACTTGAAATTTGTATCTATTTAAAAAAGGGTAATCATTAAATCCTTTCATAGAAACCAGTACATTGGCAATTATCAGCAATAAAATAACTTGATTCATATTTTTATCTATAATATTTTTACAAACATAAGATAAACTATTCGAATTGATAATTTAAAATTTAGTTAGATATTTGCACTTTAAAATTGAAGAATGAAGTTTGTAATTTATAGTCTTTCATACCCTATTATTTGGTTATTTTCTATGCTACCGTTTCGGGTTTTATATATTATTTCTGATATTTTATTTTTCTTTGTCTATTATATCTTTGGTTATCGAAAAGACGTAGTAATGAGTAATTTAAAATTAGCTTTTCCTAAAAAGAGTGAACAGGAATTACAAATTATTCATAAAAAATTCTTTCATTATTTTACTGATTTTTTTGTTGAAAGCCTAAAAACACTTACTATTTCTGAAAAAGAAATTAAAAAACGGTATCATTTTAAAAATATGGAAATGATTGATGATTTACATCAACAGCATAGAAATATTATATTAATGATGGCTCATTATGGCAACTGGGAATGGATTATTAGCTTCCCTCTAAATACAAAAATAGATTCTTATGTTGCTTATACAAAGGTTAATAATTCTTATTTTGAAAAAATAGTTAAAGATTATCGAAGTAAATTCGGAATGTTTTTGATAAAATCATCCGAAGTAACAAAAACCATTCTTAAGAAATTTAAAAAGACAGAACAACATCTTTTTATTTTAGTTTCTGATCAATCTCCAGAAGTGCATAAAACACATTATTGGAGAAATTTTTTCGGAAATAAAGTACCTGTACATACAGGTGGAGACATGATTTCTAGAAGGTATGATTATGCTGTAGTAAACGCCAATGTTACGCGTGTAAAAAGAGGTTATTATGAAATTGATTTGGCTTTGATTACCGAAAATGCAAAAGAGCTACCAAAGAACAAAGTGATTGATATCTATACTGAAATGATTGAAAAACACATTAGCAAACAACCTGAGTTTTATTTATGGTCTCACAAGCGCTTTAAGCATATGGGAAAGGAACCTGAAAAAGTTAGCTAAACCATTTTTTTACCAAATTACTTTCTACAGTTGGTTTTGATTTATGTATATAATCATTTTTTTTAGCATCATATATATAATCTTTAGACCACTCTTCAATATTTTTTGACACTTCTTTTAAACTCTCGCAAATAAAAGTAACTTCTTTGTCTGTAATTGTAGGATGCACTGACAAACGCACCCAACCTGGTCTTTCTATATCGCAACCTTCTAAAATTTGATGCTCAATATCTTTAGATTTTTTTTTATCTACATGTAATAATAAATGCCCGTAAGTACCTGCACAAGAACAGCCTCCTCTAGTTTGAATTCCGAATCTATCATTCAATAATTTTACCACTAAATTATAATGATACTTTTCAAAAAAGAATGAAAAAATACTCAAACGCTCTTGTATATTATCTGCCAAAACAGTAACGCCATCCAAAGAAAATAAGGTTTTAAAAATTACTTTGTTTACTTCATTTTCTCTTTTCTCAATATTTTCAGTACCCATTTTTTCTTTCAGCTGAATGGACAATGCTATTCTAATAGTTTGTAAAAAAGCAGGAGTACCACCGTCTTCACGAGTTTCAATATCATCAATATAATCGTGTTCTCCCCAAGGGTTTGTGTACAAAACTGTACCTCCACCAGGATTATCTGGTGTTACATTTTTGTATAGTTTTTTATTAAAAATCAATACTCCAGAGGTACCTGGACCTCCTAAAAATTTATGCGGAGAAAAGAAAATAGCATCTAAATAGGTGTCTTTTTCCTTCGGATGCATATCAATAGAAACATAGGGTGCAGAACAAGCAAAATCTACAAAACACACCCCGTTATATTTATGAATTAACTTAGCCACTTCATGGTAATTTGTTTTGATTCCTGTTACATTTGATGCGGCAGTTATCGAAGCAATTTTTATCTTTTTATGTTCATATTTTTGTATTTCTTTTTCAAATGATTTTAAGCAAATTAATCCTGCATCATTACAAGGAACTACTACAACATCTGCAATGGTTTCTAACCAAGATGTTTGGTTAGAATGATGCTCCATATGACTTACAAATACCACGGGTTTTAAATCTTCAGGAACTTCTGTAAACTCTTTTAAGTTTTCAGATAATTTTAGTCCTAAAATTCTTTGAAACTTATTCACAACTCCTGTCATACCAGAACCTTCCGTAATCAAAATATCATTTTCAGAAGCATTTACATGCTGCTTTATAATCTTTCTTGCCTCATGATACGCTAAGGTCATAACTGCACCTGTAGTAGAAGTTTCGGTGTGTGTATTGGCTACAAAAGGACCAAAATCATTCAATATTTTTTCTTCTATTGGTCTATATAATCTGCCACTTGCAGTCCAATCTGTATAAATAATTTCTTTTTCGCCAAAAGGCGATACAAAAGTTTGATTGACTCCTACAATATTCTTACGAAACTGACTAAAATACTGTTCTAATGAATTCATTATTTTTTATTTAAAATATTAAATCTTGCCCCAAAAACAATTGTTTTTTCAAAAAAAGTAAATTTTTGAGATGCAGAATCTACTGAGTTTAAAGATGTCTTTATATCTTGCATATTAATATAGCCCCATTTTAAATCTGATTGTATAAAAAAGTACTTCAAAAATGTTAGATTTAAACCTGCTCCTACAGAAACACCCCAACCCGAAACATGAAAATCATCATGACGCTCTCCTCCTAACAACTTTGTATTTGTTCTCGGAAATAATATACCTGCTCCTACTCCTTCTGTAATACTTAAGGTAAAATCTTTAGATGTCATACCTATTAAATGACCAATTTCGTCAAATCGCTTCAACTCAGCATTTACATAATTTAAGCCATCAGTATGTTCAAACTGCAAAAAATCGTGTGTTAATAAAACCTCATCATTGTTTGTATACACATTGTCATAAGAAGAACCCGTATTTATGGTTCCGTTTATTTTAACTTTTTGATATTGATTCATTACATATTTCATATGATCAACACCAACCGAAATGGTATAATTATCATGAAAAAAATACCCTATCCTTACGTTTGTTTGTGGGATTGTAATTTTTAAAGGATGAAAGTAAGGATCAAAACCAAAAGGTGTTGGCCTATCTTTTGCAGAAACATCGTACAATGTAAAATCGTAATTTTCTCCTTTAAAATGGATATCTGAATTTGAATAATCAGCAACATTCCATCCCCAGTAAAAGAATAACTTTCCTTTATTAGACTCTTTTTTTACTTCTTTTTCTTGTGAAAATACTACCTGACTTATCAGTATTAGTAGTAGAATAATGCGTTTTGTTTTCATCAATATTTATTTAATAATTTCTTTTATTTCATTGATAAACCGCACTGCTAATTTATCTGCTTTTTCTTGTGACGTACTTTCTGTGTAAATTCTGATGATTGGTTCTGTGTTCGATTTTCGTAAGTGAATCCACTCATCAGCAAAATCAATTTTTACGCCATCAATCGTATTTACATCTTCGTTTTTATAGGTAGATGCCATGGTTTCTAAAATTTTATCAACATCTATTTGTGGTGTTAACTGAATTTTATTTTTACTCATAAAATAACTTGGGTAGCTATCTCTTAATGTCTTACAAGATATTTTTTTATGTGCCAAATTCGATAAAAATAAGGCAACACCTACTAAGGAATCTCGTCCGTAGTGAGAATCTGGGTAAATAATCCCTCCATTTCCTTCGCCTCCAATTACTGTATTTGTATCTTTCATCATCTGTACTACATTTACTTCTCCAACAGCACTTGCGGTGTAAGTTCCTCCATGTTTTTCAGTAACATCTCTCAATGCTCTAGATGATGATAAATTAGAAACCGTATTACCGCCACCTAATCTTCCCAACACATAATCTGCACAGGCAACCAAGGTATATTCTTCGCCAAACATAGAACCATCTTCAGACACAATTGCTAACCGATCTACATCTGGATCTACCACAATGCCTAAATCTGCCTTCTTTTTTACAACTAACTTAGAAATTTCTCCTAAATTCTCTTTTAAAGGCTCTGGATTATGCGGAAACTGTCCGTTTGGTGTACAATACAATTCGATGCATTTTACACCTAGTTTTTTGAGTAAAGCAGGTATAAAAATACCTCCAGTAGAATTTACAGCATCTACTACTACCGTAAAATTTGCTTTTTTAATAGCTTTTACATCAACTAATTCTAAATTTAAAACTTCTTTGACGTGTTTTTTTAAATATTTTTTATTTTTTTTATAACTTCCTAAATGATCTACATCAGCAAAAGAAAAATCTTCATCATCAGCAATTTTTAAAATCTCTTCCCCTTCTGCTCCATTTAAAAACTCTCCTTTTTCGTTCAATAATTTTAAGGCATTCCATTGCTTCGGGTTGTGAGAAGCTGTTAAAATAATACCACCATCTGCTTTTTCTAAAGGGACAGCTACTTCTACCGTTGGTGTTGTTGACAAGCCTAAATCTATCACATTAATTCCTAAACCTACCAAAGTATTGGCTACCAAACTACTTATCATTTTTCCAGAAATACGAGCATCTCTACCGATAACTACTTTTATTTTTTCTTTACCTTTATTTCTGTTGATGATAAACATACCATATGCCGAAGCGAATTTTACGGCATCTAACGGTGTTAAATTATCGCCTGTTTGTCCGCCAATAGTACCTCTAATTCCTGAAATTGATTTTATTAATGTCATGCTAAATTATCTATTTTCTTATTCCTTGTAAAAGTAACGGAATCTTTTGTGTTTGTGAAATTTGATGCATAAAAAAACCGATGCAAAATTGCATCGGTTTTTAAGAAATCTGATTCAAAATTTAACAACCCTGACCACAAACTCTAGTATTAAAAAGACCTACATTTACTTGAACATTAGCACAATCTCCAACTGCAGAAATATTATTAGCAAGATATGTTCCCACTGCACTAGAAACACAAGCAGCAGTCTCATCTAAATTACCACAACTGGCTAATTGGGTGTATCCTTTAGGGCAACTTGCACCATTAAATAGTCCATCTAAATCAGGAATTTTTGCATAAGTATTCTGATTAAATATATATTTACTTATAATTTTTTTATTAGAGTCTAAATATGCATAACTTTCTAAGTATACCTTATTTTCAACAAACTTTAAATTAAGTACAACTTGAGTTATTTTTTTATTACTCTTTATTACTTCATTTGATTCTTTAATTATTTGTAAAAAAATTTCTTTACTTTTTTTATTAAAATTCGTTTCATTATAAGTTGACAAAACATTTGATATCTTTAAATCTATTTTTATAGTAGAGAAATCAAAATCATCAACTAGTATTTTAGGATTTAAATCTTCATTATTACTTTCGCATTGTATAAATGTAAATACAGCTAATGCAAATATCATTATTAAAACTACTTTTTTCATAATATTAAATTTTTAAAATTAATTATTTTTTTACTTGAGTTCAAAACTCAATTACATTTACACCAAAGAATGGTATAATTAGAAGTCTAAATAAATTAAAAAAGAATGTGCGCAATTTTATAAACATTCTTTTTCTGCTAGCAAATTGTTACAAAAAGTTAATTAGGCTTTGAGTATCAACAGTGTAAAGCTATAAAAAAAAACTAATACACAACAAAAAGGAAATTATTTCACCAAAACATGTAAAAAAGGGTATTTTCACGGTAGATTTCAGGGGAAAAAAGATGTAAGCATAAAAAAACCGATGCAAAATTGCATCGGTTTTAAAAACTTAATTCCTGCTTTTACAGGAATAACAGTTAGGAATTATTTCCCTTCTTCCATTTTTTTCTTTAAAGCTGCAAGACCTCCAATATCACCTAAAGTAGTTTTTTCTGCATCTGCAGATTTTTTACTTTGTACTTTGATATTTCTTTTTTCTTGTGCTTTAAAAATAGCTGTATGAGAAACTACAATTCTTCTATAGTCCTTGTTAAATTCAAGTACTTTAAATTGTGCTTTATCTCCTTTATCTAATTTACTACCGTCTTCTTTTTCTAAATGACGCCCAGGAGCAAACCCTTCTATACCATCAGCAAAAGTTACAATAGCACCTTTATCGCTTTTCTCTTTGATTGTTCCTTCGTGTACAGAATCAATAGCAAAAGTAGCTTCATGCTCATCCCAAGGATTATCTTGAGTTTGTTTATGACCTAAGTTTAACTTACGGTTTTCAACATCTAAGTCCATTACTTTTACCTCTATCTTATCTCCAACAGTTACAAAATCTGATGGATGTTTTACTTTTTGAGTCCAAGATAAATCAGAAATATATACCAAACCATCAATTCCTTCTTCTAATTCTACAAAAACACCAAAGTTTGTGTAGTTTCTAATAGTACCTGTATGCGTTGTACCTACTGGGTATTTCGCTGTAATATCAGTCCAAGGATCTGGATTTAATTGTTTCATTCCTAAAGACATTTTTCTATCTTCTCTATCTAAAGTTAAGATTTGAGCATCTACTACGTCACCAACTTTTACAAAATCTTGTGCTGAACGTAAGTGTGCAGACCAAGACATTTCTGAAACGTGAATCAATCCTTCAACACCTTCTTCTACTTCAACAAAAGCACCATAATCAGCAATTACAACTACTTTTCCTTTTACGTTATCGCCAATTTTTAATTCTTTGTCTAAAGCTTCCCAAGGGTGTGCAGACAATTGTTTCATACCTAATTGGATTCTAGATTTGTTATCATCAAAGTCTAAAATTACAACGTTTAATTTTTGATCTAACTCAACAATTTCATTAGGATGATTGATTCTAGACCAAGATAAATCAGTAATATGTACCAATCCATCAACACCACCTAAATCAACAAAGACACCATAAGAAGTAATGTTTTTAACAACACCTTCTAATACTTGTCCTTTTTCTAATTGACCAATAATTTCTCTTTTCTGAATCTCTAAATCTGCCTCAATTAGGGCTTTATGAGAAACTACTACGTTTTTAAATTCGTGATTAATTTTCACAACTTTAAATTCCATTGTTTTTTCTACATACTGATCGTAATCTCTAATTGGTTTTACATCAATTTGAGATCCTGGTAAGAATGCTTCGATACCGAAAACATCTACAATCATACCTCCACGAGTTCTACATTTAATAAAACCGTTTACAATTTCGCCAGTTTCTTGTGCATTATTAACTCTTTCCCAAGCTTTAATTACTCTTGCTTTTCTGTGAGATAATACTAATTGACCTGAGCTATCTTCTCTTTTATCAACCAATACCTCTACTTTATCGCCAACAGCTAAACCAGAGTTATAACGGAATTCATTTAAAGAAATTACTCCTTCAGATTTAGAATTGATATCTATAATTGCGTCTCTATCTGTAATTCTTACAACAGTTCCTTCAATTACATCACGTTCGTTTACAAAACCTACGGTTCCTTCTAACGCTTCTTCAAATTCTTTTAATTTTTGTTCATCTACAGCTTCAATACCTTCTTCGTATTTATGCCAATCAAAATCGTTTAAAAATTCTTGCGGATCTACAGTTGCAACAACTTCTTCTACTTTTTCTTCTGATACTTCTTTAGTAGATTCAGCTTTTTCTTCTTTTTTATCTTCGTAATTACCAGCTAAACCTAAATCTTCTACTAATAAATAGTAAAAAATAGCACGGTATTTATGACGATTAGAAGTCCCCATTTTTTCACATACTGCTTTAATAGCATTATCTAAAGTTTCTGAATCTTCTAACCCATGTTTTTTAATTAAGAAATTTTTCTTAACCGTTAATACTTCAGCATCATCAGTACAAGAAATCACTTCAGCATCTTTATTAAAAAGTGCAGGTCCTAATGCTTTTGTTACTTTAGTGAATAAATCTTTTTCAAAATTTATTTCTAATTTTTCCATCTCAGCGATGTAAAAATTAATTTTTTCTTCTGTTTTAGTCATTTGACTATAAATTTGTATCTTATTGTTAAACAGATTATTAACGACTTTAACGCAAAGAGATATTTATATAATTTATCTTTTAAAATTCCTTTTTCTAATCTGTTATCGTAAAAAGGAGTGCAAATGTACTAAAATTACTTGATTTTTAGTTGTTTATAATAAAGTATTATTTTATAGTTCCTATTGCTTTTTGATGATTGATATTGATAGTTTTTGTAAATTTGTAGGATACATTTTTACACTCAAAAACACAACAATAATGAAATATAGAATCGAAAAAGACACCATGGGACAAGTAAAAGTACCTGCGGATAAATATTGGGGAGCACAGACCGAACGCTCTCGTAATAATTTTAAAATTGGCGCAAGCGCATCAATGCCAATAGAAATTGTACATGGGTTTGCGCATCTAAAAAAAGCGGCTGCGTTTACCAATGCAGAATTAGGCGTTTTATCCGAAGAAAAAAGAGATTTAATTGCACAAGTTTGCGATGAAATTTTAACAGGAGCATTAGACAACCAATTTCCGTTGGTTATTTGGCAAACAGGTTCTGGCACACAATCTAATATGAATGTAAATGAGGTAATTGCCAATAAAGCTCATGAAAATGTAGGAAAAACGATTGGTGAAGGCGAAAAAACCATTCAACCAAATGATGATGTTAATAAATCTCAATCATCAAACGATACTTTTCCGACAGGAATGCATATTGCTATTTATAAAAAAATTGTAGAAGTTACTCTTCCAGGAGTTTCGCAATTAAGAGATACGCTAAAAGCAAAATCAGACACATTTAAAGATGTGGTAAAAATCGGACGTACACATTTAATGGATGCCACTCCCCTAACCTTAGGGCAAGAGTTTTCTGGTTACGTTGCCCAGTTAAACTTTGGCTTAAAAGCAGTACAAAACTCCTTAGCACATTTAAGCCAATTAGCTTTGGGTGGAACTGCTGTTGGAACAGGTTTAAACACGCCAAAAGGGTACGATGTATTGGTTGCTAAATATATTGCCAAATTTACAGGAATGCCATTTATTACAGCTGATAATAAGTTTGAAGCTCTTGCGGCTCACGATGCTTTGGTAGAAACTCACGGAGCTTTAAAGCAATTAGCCGTTTCTTTAAATAAAATTGCGCACGATATTAGAATGATGGCTTCTGGACCAAGATCTGGAATTGGAGAAATTATAATTCCTGCAAACGAACCAGGAAGTTCTATTATGCCAGGAAAAGTAAACCCAACACAAGCCGAAGCCTTAACTATGGTTTGTGCACAAGTAATGGGTAATGACGTTGCGGTTACTGTTGGCGGTACACAAGGACATTACGAATTGAATGTTTTTAAACCTATGATGGCGGCAAACGTATTACAATCTGCTCAGTTAATTGGTGATGCTTGTGCTTCGTTTGATGTAAATTGCGCTTCAGGTATAGAACCAAATCAGAAAAGAATTACCGAATTGGTAAATAATTCTTTGATGTTAGTAACTGCATTAAATACCAAAATCGGTTATTATAAAGCCGCAGAAATTGCAAATACAGCACACCAAAACGGCACCACTTTAAAAGAAGAAGCAGTACGTTTAGGTTATGTTACTTCGGATGAATATGATGCTTGGGTAAAGCCCGAAGAAATGATAGGAGGACTGAAATAGTATTTTAATATTCCGTTAAATAGTAAAAAACTACTAAATCAAAGATTTAGTAGTTTTTTTTGGCTAAAGAATCTCAAAAGATTGTCTTGCAATTTCTAACTCTTCATTAGTAGGAATTACTAAAATTTTAACTTTTGAAGCATCTGTATGAATTTCCGTGAGTTTTTTTGCTCGAATATTGTTTTTTTCTGTGTGCAGCTCTATTCCTAAGAAATCCATGTTTTCACAAACTTTTTCTCTGATAAATGATGAGTTTTCGCCAATTCCTGCCGTAAAAACAATGGCATCTACGCCATTCATTGCGGCAATATAACTGCCTACATATTTTTTAATTCGGTACACATTCATCTCTAAAGCTAATTGACATTCTCGATTACCATTTAAAGCAGCTTCTTCAATTTCTCTTAAATCACTAAATCCTGTTAAACCGAACATTCCACTTTCTTTTTGAAGTATTTTATTAACTTCTTCGGCAGCATATCCCAAAGAATTTATCAAATAAAAGATGATGGTTTGGTCAATATCTCCACTTCTTGTTCCCATTATTAAGCCAGAAACGGGTCCAAATCCTAAGGAATGATCAATGCTTTTTCCGTCTTTAATCGCCGTCATGCTACAACCGTTTCCTAAATGGATAGTGATTATTTTATTTTTTTTAGTACCTAAATAAGCAGTTGCTTTTTCTGATACATATTTATGACTGGTTCCGTGAAAACCATATAAGCGGATATTTTCTTCTTCGTAAAAATGATTCGGAATAGCATATTTAAAAACTTTTTCTGGTATGGTTTGATGAAAAGCAGTGTCAAAAACGGCGACTTGTGTTGCTTTTGTAAAAACAGCTTCGGATAATATAATTCCCTCATAATTTGCAGGATTATGCTGTGGTGCTAAACTAAAAAGCGATTTAATTTTAGCTTTCACTTCATTGTCAATTACTGTAGTTTTGGCAAAAGAGCTTCCTCCGTGTACAATTCTGTGTCCTACAACCTCAATTTCGTCCGTAGATTTTAGCACCCCATTTTTAGCATCTAATAATACCGATACTATTTTTTTTAATCCTTCTTTATGAGTGTTGATTTGCAGCTCATCATCCAAAGAAAAAGTAGCTGTTTTATAATGAATTTGAGCATTTTTTAAACCAATTCTTTCTACCAAACCACTACAAATTACTTTTTGTGTTGGCATTGAAAAAAGTTGGTACTTGATGGATGAACTCCCCGAATTTATAACTAATACTTTCATTTTAAACTTCTTGTGCTTGTATTGCTGTTAAAATAACGGTGTTAAAAATATCATCTACGGTACAGCCTCTACTTAAATCGTTTACAGGTTTGTTAAGCCCCTGCAACATAGGTCCAATAGCCAAAGCGCCCGTTTCTCTCTGTACCGCTTTATAGGTATTATTCCCTGTATTTAAATCAGGAAAAATCAATACGGATGCTTGTCCTGCTACTTCAGAATTGGGTAATTTGCTTTGTCCTATCCCTAAATCGACCGCCGCATCATATTGAATAGGACCTTCAATTTTTAAATCTGGTCTCTTCTCTTTTACAATTTTAGTCGCTTTCATCACTTTATCTACCTCTTCTCCTTTTCCAGAAGTTCCTGAGGAGTAAGAAAGCATTGCAATTTTGGGTTCAATGCCAAAATTTTGACTCGATTTTGCTGATGAAATTGCAATTTCTGCCAATTGTTCTGCAGTTGGATTTGGGTTGATAGCACAATCTCCAAAAACAGAAACCCTATCTTCTAAACACATAAAAAACACTGATGAAACTACAGAAACACCTGGTTTGGTTTTGATAAATTGTAATGCTGGTTTTATGGTGTGTTGTGTAGTATGCGCAGCCCCAGAAACCATACCATCTGCTAAATTTTTGTGTACCATCATGGTACCGAAATAAGAAACATCTCTCATCAAATCTTCTGCCATATCAATGGTTAAACCTTTGTGTTTTCTGAGTTCAAACAAGGTTTCTAAAAATTCTTTGTGATACAAAGTGTCGTTTGGATTGATTATGTTTACTTTAGAAATAGCTAATGATAAATTCAATCGAATAATCCTGTTTTGTATTTTTTCTTTGTCCCCCAAAATAGTCAGTTCTACCACGTCTAACTCTTGTAATTTAGAGGCTGCTGTTAAAATCCGATCATCATTTCCTTCAGGCAAAACAATATGTTTTCTTTTTTTCTTTGCTCGTTTTAATAAATTATACTGAAACATTCTTGGAGTAATGGTGTCATCATTAAAATCGATTAATTTTTTGTTCAATTTCTTGGTATCAACATACGCATCAAATGTTTGCAATAAAGTATTGATTTTTTGTTTATTACCTGCATAAATTTTAGATTTTACATTTCCTATTTTATTGGCAACCGAAAAGGTTCCTTCTTTTACAGAAATAATCGGAATTACTTGTGACAAGCCTTCAATTAAACGAATAATTGGCTCTTCAGGAACAATACCTCCTGTTAAAATAATTCCTGAAACTGATGGGTATTTTAAAGATAAATTTGCTTGTAAAGCGCCTAAAATAATATCAGCTCTATCACCAGGAGTTATTACCAAACAATTTTCTTGTAAATAGGTTAGGTAATTTCTTAATTGCATTGCCCCCACTGTAAATGTTGCGGCTTGGTTATTTAGATACTTTTCTCCAAACAATATTTTTCCATCAATTGCAGCTACAATTTCTTTTACTGTTGGGTTTTTAAGTGATATAACCATCGGAATTACATTTATCAAAACCCCGTTAGGCAATACTTCTTTTAATGCTTTTTTTACTTTTTTTACATCTGATGGTAAAATTTTATTAGCTACAACTGCCAAAACTTTTACATCTTTTTCTTGATACGAATGGTAAAAAAGCTGGATGCTTTCTACTAGTTCTTCTACACTTTTTCCATCTCCACTAGAAACAATAATTGTTGGCAATCCTAAGTTTTTAGCAATTAAAACATTGGTATCTAACTCAATTGCCAAACTTTTTCCAGAAAAATCTGTTCCTTCAACTAGCACAAAATCATTTTCATCTTCTATTTTTTTATATTTATCAATAATTTTATCTACAATTTCATTCTCTTTTCCATCATTTAACTTGCTAATAAAATCGCTTCCTGTAAACGAATAGACATCCGAAGGAGAAATATTTAAATCAAAATAAGAAATTACAGTATTAATATGGTTGTCTATTTTACCATTTACAACATCATTAATTATGGGTTTAAAATACCCAACCTTTGCAGCCTTTCCTAACAACATTCTTAGCAAACCTAAAACGATTACCGACTTACCACTATCACCTTCTCCTGTGGCTATATATATAGCTTTATTCATTGTTTTTATTTTCTGCAAATTTACCTATATCTAGGTAAATATCCGATGCTTTTTTGATGAAATATGTCTCCTTAGAATTAAAATTTACAGTATCTTTGAATATATTGTTTCTTAACAATTCATAAGAACTACAAGTAATGAAAATTTAAAAAATGACGAGAGATCACCAATTTATAAGTGAAATAGTAAAATCTTCATTTTTTTAATATTTACTGTTTCAGAACAGGGCAAACTCACACTTTTTCAAGTTGTTTTTCACAATAATTAATTGATT
>CAZZNK010000010.1:0-38610 GCA_964655585.1 uncultured Flavobacteriaceae bacterium | reverse complement strand
CCTTCTCGTAAAAACGAATTTTATTCGCAAACAATGGTCGATTGGAAATGGCCAGAATATGCGATTCCGAAATATATTAAATCGCATATCCACAACGATGTGTTAGACAAATCGAAAGGAGAATATGTGTTGGTACCAACATTTAGGTTGCCAACATTAATTCACTCTCGTTCGGGTAATGCAAAGTGGTTGGTAGAAATCTCAAACAGAAACCCTATTTGGATGCACCCTGATGATGCAAAAAAATGGAATTTCAAAACAGGCGATTTGGTAAAAATGAATACTGATATTGGGTATTTTATAGATAAAGTTTGGGTAACCCAATCTATGAAACCAGGTGTTGTAGCTTGTTCTCACCACATTGGACGTTGGAGAAGACCACAAGATAAAATAGGAAATCGTTGGGCAACAAATACTGTAAACATTGAAAGTGACGGAAATGGTGCTTGGAAAATGAATACCATGTCTGGTATCAAACCTTTCGAATCTAAAGATAAAGATTCTAAACGTATTTTCTGGAAAGATGGTGGTGTACACCAAAATATTACACATGCAGTACATCCAGATCCAATTTCTGGAATGCATACTTGGCATCAAAGGGTACGAATAGAAAAACCAAAAGAAGGAGAGAATTATGGTGATATTTTTGTAGACACCAACAAATCTCACGAAATTTATAAAGAATGGTTAGCCATGACACGTCCTGCTCCAGGACCAAATGGAGAACGGAGACCTCTTTGGTTTAAACGAGCCTTTACACCAGATAAAACGGAAGGTGGAGCGTATTATATTAAAGATTAATTTATAGTGATAAGATGACTTAAAGTCATCTTATCACTTTTAAAGTAGTATTTTAATAAAATTATTATCTTTGAATAGTTATATTTTCCACAAAACAAAAAATGCAATTAGAAAAAGGTTATTTATATCACATATACAATCAAGGAAATAACCAAAGAAAAATTTTCTTTAAACAGGAAAATTATTTGTTTTTTTTAGAAAAAATAAAGACTCATTTATCTCCTTTTGCAGATATTATTGCTTATTGTTTAATGCCAAATCATTTTCATTTAATGATTTTGGTAAATGAAATAGATATTCCAATTGTAGAGAGTGATACGATGACTTTGAATCATCATATCACTAAAAATAGAAATATAAATAACTCTATAGGTGTTATACTTCGTTCTTATACTAGAGCAATAAATAAACAAGAGAAAACATCAGGTTCGTTATTTAAATCACATACAAAAGCAGCATGTATAAACTGTTTTAAAGGAGTTACACCATCATTTATTAGTGATAAAATGATTTCTGAAAAACAATATCCACAAGTATTATTCAATTATATCCATCAAAATCCTGTGAAAGCAAATATGGTTAAAAATGAAACTGATTATGAGTTTTCATCAGCAAGAGATTTTGCAGGTATTCGAAAAAGTAAACTAGTGAATAAAAATATTGCTAATAAATACATAGAAATTTTAATAAAAAGTGATAGGATGACTCAAAGTCATCCTATCACTAACGTTAATAACCCAGAATTAGATCTAGCTCTAAACTTCGTTGAAAAAACCGATAGAAATATTTTTCTAACAGGAAAAGCAGGTACTGGTAAAACAACTTTTCTTCATAAAATAAAAACCGAATCAAACAAACGTTTAGTTGTAGTTGCACCAACAGGAGTTGCTGCAATTAATGCAAAAGGAGTTACAATACATTCCTTTTTTCAGATGCCATTTGGTCCTATAATTCCTGGTATTGAAAAAAAATCAAAGTTTAGATTTGGTAAAATTAAAATTGACATTATTAGATCATTAGATTTATTAATTATCGATGAAATTTCTATGGTTAGAGCCGATTTATTAGATGGTATTGATCAAGTTCTTAGGCGTTATAAAAACAGAAATAAAGTTTTTGGTGGTGTTCAAGTTTTAATGATTGGCGATTTACAACAACTCTCACCAGTTGTAAAGCCACACGAATGGAGTTTATTAAGTCCATATTATAAAACACCTTATTTTTTTAGTAGCATCAATTTTAAAAAAGCAAATGCTATTGGTATTGAATTGAAACATATTTACAGACAAGATAATCAGGAGTTTATAAATATTTTAAATGAGATTAGAAATGATAGATTATCGGTTACTTCGGCAAATAAACTGAACGAACGTTATCAACCCAATTTTTCGCCTAAAAAAGAAGAGGGATATATTACACTTACAACCCATAATAATAGAGCAAATACAATTAACGATTTTGAATTAGATAAATTAGAGGAACCTAATAAAGTTTATCGAGCAGTTGTTAGAGGTAAATTTAATGAATATGCTTATCCGACTCACGAAAAATTAAAACTAAAAGTTGGTGCTCAAGTTATGTTTATTAAAAATGATAGTGATTTAGAAAAACGGTATTACAACGGTAAAATAGGCGTAATTACTTATTTAAAAAATGATTCAGTGGGTGTAAAATGTATAGAAGATGATTATGTTATTGATGCAACACCAGAAATATGGGAAAATGTGAGTTATTCCATAAATCAAGATACTAAAGAGATTAAAGAAGATGTTGCGGGTTCGTTTGCTCAAATTCCGCTGCGATTGGCTTGGGCAATTACAATTCATAAAAGTCAAGGTTTAACTTTTGAAAAAGCAATTATTGATGCGGAAGCTTCTTTTGCTCACGGACAAACTTATGTAGCCCTAAGTCGTTGTAAGACTTTGGAGGGGATTGTTCTTAAAACAAAAATTAGTAAAAGTGCTATTATCAATGATAATAGAGTAACTAATTTTACGAACGAAGTAGAAGAAAACGTGCCAACTACAATCGATTTACATAACTCACAAAAAATATATCAATTAAATTTGATGGAAGATTTATTTAGTTATCAAGCATTTCTATATCCAACACAACGCTTAATCAAAATTTATTACGAAAACAAAACTAGTTTTAGAGGAAATATTATCGACCCCTTAAATCAACTTAAAGATATTGGTATTGTTAAATTAATGCAAGTAAGTTCAGTTTTTAAAAGCCAATTGGCAAGTTTAAGTGAAAACATAACGAATCTAGAAGGTGATAAAACCGTACAGGAACGTATACATAAAGGAATTCATTATTTTATTGAACATACTTTAGCAAATATAAAAAAACCACTAGACGACATTACTTTTTCTACCGAAAATAAAGCGGTAAAAAAAGATTTTATCAAGCAATTAGAAAACTTAGAAGATTTATTAAAATTAAAATTAGCATGTCTTTGGGGATTATCAAAAAACTTTAGTACTTCAAAATTTTTAGAAATACGAGCAAAAGCAGTTTTAGAAGAGTCTGAATTAACCGTAACATCAACTAAAAAGAAAGGAAAAAAAAGAGAAGAAGTTGTATCTACAGATCATCCTATTTTATTTGAACAATTACGAATTTTACGTTTATCATTATCTAAAAAATTAGATTGTCCGCCATTTCAAATTTTTACTCAAATTACTTTATTTGAATTGTGTGCTTATTTTCCATCAACATTAAAAGAACTACAATCTATTAGTGGTATGGGAAAAATTCGTGTAGAAAAACATGGTAAAGAAATATTAGAAATCATTAATAAATACATTTCGGAAAATGAGACTACAAAAAAAGAGGTTGTTTTTATAGAGAAACCTGTTAGTAAAGATACAAAACCAAAAGAGGTTTCATCTAAACAGCATTCCTTAAATTTATTTAAAAGTGGAAAATCAATTAAAGAAATAGCAAAAGAAAGAGAACTTGTGGCATCAACCATAGAAGGCCATTTAATATCTTTTATCTCAACAGGAGAAATAAAAATAACCGATATAATAGCAGTAAAAAAGTATAAAGAACTCAAAAAACTAATTCGAAAAGTAAAGTTTGAAGGTCTTACAGAACTAAAAAATAAATTAGAGGATAAATTTACATATACAGAATTAAGATTGGTTGTTGCAGATTTAGAATTAAATAAAAAGTAAGGGCTTCACTTAAAGAGAACTCCTTAGTAATAGGTTTAAATTAAAAAAGCGAGAAATTTATTAAAAATTTCTCGCTTATAATTAATAAATCAATTTGATATTAAATACCAAATCTTCTTCTTTTATTCCAAATAATATGCTTTGAATTATTTAAATTTATGATGATAGTTTGTTTTGATTGTTTATTATCTATGCTTAATTTTTTATTTATTTTCATAATTATAATTTTTATTTTTTTATTCAATTTTTTCGAGTGCAAATTTACATTAAACATTTCTTATATTCAATAATAATTATAATTGTTAAAACGCTACTAGTCACCTAGTTATGATATTTTTTATTCTAACTTAAATTTCAATGAACATAATAAGGGTTTTTAGCACCTAACTCTATATGAAAAAATTAAAAGAATAAACTAAAAGTAATCCAATGATTTAAAATCATATTGATACTATTAATAAAAATAATTAAATTCGCATATGCTTATAAAATTTTTTCCTATTCTAACTTGGTTGCCATTGGCAAAAAAATCGTGGAAAGATGACTTAATTGCTGGTATTACAGGAACAATCATTGTAATTCCACAAGCAGTTGCCTTTGCTATGATTGCAGGTATGCCACCAATTTATGGTTTTTATACAGCGATGTTAACTCCTGTTATTGCTGCAATTTTCGGATCGTCTTATCATTTAGTTTCTGGACCAACCACTACAAGTTCTATAGTATTATATTCAATTGTAAGTCAATATATTCATCCTGAAACAGATATTGAAGCTTTTGTTTCCTTAGCCATATTATTATCATTTATGGCTGGAGTTATTAAGCTTATAATGGGATTTGCTAGAATGGGAAAATTAGTAAGTTTTGTTTCTAATTCTGTTATTATAGGTTTTTCAGCAGGGGCTGGAGTACTAATAGCTTTTAAACAATTAAAATATATTTTTGGAATTAATGTGCCTCAAGGCAGTTCGTTTTTTCAAATTATTCAATATATAGGTTCACATATTTCTGAAACTAATTGGTATGCTTTTGCAATAGCGATAACAACATTGGCTATTGCGCTTCTTATTAAAAAGGTGAAAAAAATATCAAGACTATATATGCTTGTTGCGATGCTTGTTGGTAGTTTTATTGCTATTTGGTTAAGTAAATTTACAGGAACAATTGAAACCGTTGGAGAAATTGCATCAAGCTTCCCTCCTTTCAGAATCCCAGATTTTAATATCGCAAACATGAAATCTCTTACAACAGGAGCTTTAATTTTAGCAACTTTAGGTTTGGTTGAAGCAGCAGCGATATCAAGATCAATTGCATTACACACACATCAAAGATTAAATATAAATCAAGAATTTGTATCACAAGGAATTTCAAATACAATTTCTAGTTTCTTTTCTTGCTATACAAGTTCAGGTTCTTTTACAAGATCAAGTATCAATTATCAATCTGGAGCAAAAACACCAATGTCTGCAATAATATCTGCCGTTGGATTAATGATAGTTGTTCTTCTCTTTGCTAAATACGCAGCATTTTTACCCAAACCAGCAATGGGAGGAATTATTTTATTGGTTGGTTATAATTTAATTGATTTCGAACATATAAAACAAATTATAAAAAGTAGTAAACAAGAACTTATCGTTTTCAGTGCAACTTTTTTAGGCACTTTATTTTTAGATTTAGAGCAAGCCTTGATTATAGGTGTTTTTCTTTCCTTTTTCTTTTATATGGAACGTACTTCAAAACCAAATATCGCCACACTTGCAGTTGATGAAAATAGAAAATTAATTAATAAAATAAGAGATAGCAAGTCATTAGAATGTTCAAATCTTAAAATACTTAGAATTGATGGTTCGCTTTATTTTGGTTCGATTGAAAAAATTTCTGATTTCTTTGCAAATATCTATGAACAAAATGAAATTCAACATATTTTAATTGCTGCGGATGGTATTAATTTTATTGATTTAGGTGCTGCTGAATGGTTGACGAATGAAGTATTAAAATGGCAAAAAAACCGTGGTGGAATTTATATTGCAGGATTAAAAAAGAATAGTCAAGATGTGCTTCAAAAAGGAAATTTTATTAATAAAATGAGTGAAAGTGTTTTCTTTTTAGATAAAAAAACTGCTATTAATTATATTCATAAAAAAATAGAAATACCTTGTAAAGTGAAAGCTTTTAAAGAATGTCGTGTTTTAGAAGCTGATGCTATTATTTAGTGAGAAGTGAGGGTTTCACGTTGAGTAAAGTCCTTATTAAAACTTATTTTGATACTAGAATAAAAAGCTAAATAATTCAATACTATCATTTTATAAATAAGTAACATTCATCACAGAAAAAACAAAGATGTCGTTATATATTTGCAACTTTCCAATTTTATTGGATTTCAACTACAACTAAAATCAAAAAATGAGTTTAAAAAGCTTTCTGCCAATTCTAGAGTGGCTTCCTTCATACAATAAAAAATGGTTAAAAGGCGATTTAGGAGCAGGTTTAACCGTTGGGGTTATGCTAATTCCGCAAGGAATGGCGTACGCTAATATCGCAGGTTTACCACCAATTTATGGATTGTACGCATCTATTGTTCCGCTATTTATTTATGCTATTTTAGGAACTTCTCGTCAATTAGCAATAGGGCCTTCGGCAATGATTGCCTTATTAACAGCAACTTCATTAGGTTCATTTGTTGATCTTTCTATAGATCAATATATTGCTTATGCCATATTATTAGCATTTATTGTTGGTGTCATTCAGTTTTTATTAGGGATATTTAGATTAGGCTTTTTGGTTAATTTTTTATCACATCCTGTAATTAGCGGTTTTACATCTGCAGCAGCATTAATTATTGGTATTGGACAATTAAAAAGTTTGTTAGGTATAAAAATTCCACGATCGCATCATATAAATGTAGTTTTAGAGAATATTTATGATAATTTTAGTGAAATAAATTGGATTTCATTTGGAATAGGAGTTGTTGGGATTAGTATGATTTTACTATTTAAAAAAATTAATAAAGCATTACCCAGTCAATTATTTGCAGTAATATTTGGTATTTTAGTAGTAACTGCTTTCGGACTAAATACAGGTAAAAACGTTGTGGATATTGTTGGAGAAATACCAAACTCTCTTCCTAAATTTCAAATACCTCTTTTAAATTGGGATTTAATAAATTCACTTTTACCAATGGCACTAACCATTGCATTGGTAAGTTTTATGGAAAGTATTGCTGTAGCCAAAGCAGTACAAACTAAAAATAAAGAATATAAAGTACGACCAAATCAAGAATTAATTGGTATTGGTTTAGCAAATGTTGTTGGCTCTTTTTTCCAATCATTTCCTACAACAGGCGGCTTTTCAAGAACAGCCGTAAACGCACAGGCAGGTGCAAGAACAGGTTTGGCAACTATTATTAGCGGTATTTTAGTGTTTTTAACCTTATTATTTTTAACACCTTATTTTTACAATTTACCAAAAGCAATATTGGCAGCAATAATAATGGTTGGTGTTTTTGGGTTGATAGACTATAAAGAGGTTATCCATTTATGGAAAAGCGACAAAACAGATTTTTTCTTATTATTAGTAACATTTTTAGCAACCTTAACTATTGGTATTGAAAAAGGGATTGGTTTGGGTATTATTTTATCCTTAGTAATAGTGATTTTAAAAACTACAAGACCACATGTTGCAGTTTTAGCCAATATTCATGGCACACATTTTTATAGAAATATAGAAAGGTTTGGTAAAGATGTTATTTTAAAAGAGGCCATTTTAATTGTACGTTTTGATGCACAATTATATTTTGCAAATACCACATTTTTTAAAGATAAATTAGAAGAGTTGGTCGCCAAAAAAGGAGATAAATTAAAACTGATAATTATTGACGGTGAAAGCATGAATAGTTTAGATAGCTCTGGTGTACATGCATTAATTGATGTAATTGATACTTACCAATTACAGAATATTAAAATAGCGTTTTCTGGTATGAAAGGCCCCGTTAGAGATGTTATGAGAAAAGGTGGTGTTATTGATAAAATTAGTTTTGACCATTGTTTTATGAGTATTCAAGAAGCTGTTGATTGTTACGAGCATCAATGTAATAATGAACCATCAGAAAAGAAATTTAATAAATTTATTGAACAATCAAATTAACTTAAATACTTAAAATTAAGTTAATTAACTACCATATGTAACTCTTGTTACACTAAAGAATGTAATTTTTTTTATCTTTGAAAGACTAAGAAAATAAACATAACAAAAAAACCATAATTTAGAAATGAAAGTAGAACAATTATTTACAGGATGTTTAGCTGAAATGGCTTACTATATTGAGTCAAACGGAGAAGCGGCAATTGTTGACCCATTAAGAGAGACTGAGCCTTATTTAAAAATGGCTGAAGCAGATGGAGCAAAAATAAAATATATCTTTCTAACTCACTTTCATGCAGATTTTGTTTCAGGTCAATATGATTTGGCACAAAAAACTGGTGCAACTATTGTTTTTGGGCCAAATGCAACAGCTGAATATGATTTTCATATTGGTACAGATGGAGAAGAGTTTCCTTTAGGTGATGGTAAAATCACTTTACTGCACACGCCAGGGCATACTATGGAGTCTTCCTCTTATTTAATTACAGATAAAGATGGTAATACACCATGTGTTTTAACGGGTGATTGCTTATTTATTGGTGATGTTGGTCGTCCAGATTTAGCTGTAAAATCTGGTAGTATTACAGAAGCAGATTTAGCAGGATTTTTATTTGATTCTCTGCGAAATAAAATAATGACGCTTCCAGATGATATTATCGTCTATCCAAATCATGGAGCAGGTTCTTCTTGCGGTAAAAACATGAGTTCAGAAACTTTTGATACTTTAAAAAATCAAAAGAAAACAAACTATGCATTGCGTGCTGATATGACTAAAGAAGAATTTATTAAGGAAGTCTTAACAGGTTTAACTACGCCTCCACAATATTTTCCTAATAATGTAAAAATGAACAAATCTATCAATACAAGTATTGATGAAGTGTTAAATGCAGGAACTGTTGCTTTAGATGTTGCTACATTTAAAGAAATGAGCGAGCAAAAAGATATTTTAGTCATAGACACCCGCTCTAAAGAAGCATATACTGAGCAAGGTACTGTTCCAGGAGCATGGTTTATTGGTATTGATGGCAGTTTTGCCCCTTGGGTCGGTGCATTGGTAACAAATATTCAGCAAAAAATTATTTTTATTACTGATGAGGATAGAGTCCAAGAGGTTGCAACTCGTTTTTCTAGAGTAGGATATGACAATACTTTAGGATACCTAAAAGGAGGAATGGACGCTTGGAAATCAGCAGGAAACAACTATGATAAAGTTGGATCTATGTCGGCGCAAGAATTTGCAGATGCGTTAGCTAAAGGAGAACTAGAAAAACCAACGGATGTTAGAAAAGATACTGAATACAGATCTGAGCACGTTAAAGGGGTTGAGAATTTTCCTTTAGATTCAATTAATGCAAACTTTGCAGAAATTGATACAAATAAAGAATACTTTTTGCATTGTGCAAGTGGTTACCGTTCTTTGATTGCAGCATCTATTTTTATGGCAAATGGTGTGGCTAATGTAACAGATATTAGAGGTGGTTTCAAAAGTTTAAAAGAAACAGACGCTTCAATGACAGATTTTGTTTGTCCTACAACTTTTTTGTAGTAATAACAGCTTTAAATAATTAAAAGGCGTGTACTAAGTACAGGCCTTTTTTGTAACATAGATTACACTTCATTATAAAGATATCTTTTATGTTTGCACCACTAATTTTAAAATCATAAAAAAAATGAAAAATTATAAAATATACATTCTTTTACTATTTTTATTTACGGGCTCTATCGTTTCCAGTTGTGAAAATACTCCTGTAAAAAAGACTTCTTCAGAAGTACTAAAATCTAAAGAAGCACAAGGAACACCAGTAATAAGAAAAGTTGATACAAAAACTTTTAAAGAAGAAACTGAAGATAAAAAAGTACAATTAGTAGACGTAAGAACTCCAAGAGAATACGCTCAAGGGCATATTGAAAATGCTAAAAACATCAATGTCTTTGATAATGATTTTATCAATAAAATGGCATCCTATAAAAAAGATCAGCCAATTTATGTCTATTGCCGCTCAGGATCTAGAAGTATGAGAGCTGCTGCAATGCTTAAAGCAAAAGGATATAATGTAGTAAATCTTAATGGTGGATTTATAGGATGGGAAAGAAGTGGTTTTAAATCTGTTAAGTAAAATGAAAAATTTATTAATAATTATAATTGCAGTTTTCTCGTTTGTAAGCTGTAAAAAAGAAGCTGGATTATCAACAGAAGAAAAAAAACAATATATTGTTAAAGGAAAAAAAATAGGAAAAGCGACACTCCAAAAACTAGGGAGTAACTTAATGATACAAATGAAAGCTGGTGGTACTAAACAAGCTATTCCATTTTGTAACGTTGCAGCCAATCCATTAACAAAGGAAATTTCAGACAAATACAATGTTAGTATTAAAAGAACTTCTCATAAAATTAGAAATGAAGAAAATAAACCTAATAATGATGAGCAAACTATTTTAAATACTTACCTAGCTCAAATAGAGAAAGGAGAAAAGTTAAAACCAATGGTTAAGAAAGATAAAAATGGAAAAGTCCATTTTTATGCTCCTATTAAATTAGAAGCAAAATGCTTATCTTGTCATGGAGATATAAAAAATACTGCTACAGATAGTATTATTAAATCTTTCTATCCAAATGATAAAGCCATAGGTTTTAAAAATGGTGACTTTAGAGGGGTTTTAAATGTTACTTTTAACTAATCTGTTTTTTATAGATCTCTCTGTAAAATTTCAGCTATTTTTACGACTGACACTATAAATAGTAAAAAACAAAATTATGATTACAATAAATATATTAAATCTTAAATGTAATGGTTGTGCAAATACCATTAAAAAAGGATTACTCTCAATAGAAGGAATTAATGAAGTTGAGGTTACTCTAGAAAATTCAGAAATTAAAATTAACACCGTTTCTGATGAAATTTTTACAACTGTAAAAACAAAACTTTCAAAAATGGGATATCCAGAAGTTGGCGATGCTAATACGATGGTACATAAAGCAAAATCTTTTGTAAGTTGCGCTTCGGGTAAAATGAGTTCTTAAACTTTATAATAATAACAAAATATAAGCCTGAATTTTTTTAAAATAATTCAGGCTTTTTAATTAAAAAAATAAAAATGGCATCCTTTAAAGAGATTATCAATCAACCTATGCCTGTTTTGGTAGATTTTGCTGCAGATTGGTGTGGCCCTTGTAAAGCGCTCGCTCCTATTCTTAAAGAGGTAAAATCAACATTAAAAGAACAAATTAAAATTATTAAGATTGATGTTGATAAAAATCAAAAAATGGCAGCAAAACTCAATGTTAGAGGCGTACCAACTTTAATTTTGTATAAAGAAGGTAAACAAGTTTGGAGACAGTCTGGAGTAGTTCCTAAAAACAGTATTATTAGTAAAGTAAAAGAATTTTTATAATGGAATTTTTATCCGAAGATTTTTGGAATAACCGTTATAAAGAAAAAAATACGGGTTGGGATTTAGGAGAAGTTTCTCCTCCTCTAAAAACCTATTTTGATCAACTTACTGATAAGAATCTAAGCATTTTAATTCCTGGTGGAGGAAATTCTTATGAAGCTGAATATTTACACAAAAACGGATTTAAAAATGTGTATGTGGTAGATTTATCAGAAACTGCTTTAGAGAATATTCAAAATCGTGTTCCCTCCTTCCCCTCTATTCATTTACTTCATAGTAATTTTTTTGATTTAGATTTAAAATTTGATTTGATTATTGAGCAAACATTTTTTTGTGCTTTAAACCCTAATTTACGAACTGAGTATGCATCAAAAATACAGGAGCTTTTAAATGAGAATGGAAAATTAGCAGGAGTACTTTTTAGAGTACCATTGTATGAAAACCGTCCACCATTTGGAGGAAGTAAAGAAGAGTATTTATTGTATTTCACTAATTTTGAAATTCAAATTATGGAGGACTGCTACAATTCATCAGAAAAAAGAAAAGATGAAGAATTATTTATCAAAATGATAAAAAGTTAGTTTTTTTTTATAGAACTTTCTACTCAATTAATCATTTTTTAGATAAATTTTTACGAACTTTCTACTTAAATCGTTAATTTTTTAAACTTCTTTTATTCTTTTGTAACAAAAGTTACAATTTGTTTTGCAACTTGGTCTTATATTTAGCAGATTTCAATTTTAAAAACTAAACAAACTATGAGTACACATCATCAAATATTAATTATTGGAGGAGGGACTGCAGGAATTATGATTGCTTCACAATTACTAGAGAAGAATCCTACATTAGATATCGGAGTCTTTGAGCCAGCAAAAACACATTACTACCAACCAGCATGGACTTTGGTTGGTGCAAATACATATGATTTTGATAAAACTGCTCGCAGTATGGATTCTGTGATGCCAAAAAATGTAAATTGGGTAAAAGAATTTGTTACAAATTTAGATCCAGACAATAACAAAGTGACAACTAAAGATGGTAAAGATTTTACATATGATTATTTAGTGGTTGCTCCTGGGCTTGTAATGGCGCCAGAGTTAGTAAAAGGATTGCCAGAGGCGATGGATAAAGGTGTTGTTTGTTCAAACTACACAGATCCAGAACACACTTGGGAGGTTCTTAAAAATTTTAAAGGAGGTACTGCGCTATTTACTCAGCCAACTACACCTATTAAATGTGGTGGTGCTCCGCAAAAAATTATGTACTTAGCAGAAGATCATTTTGTAAAATCGGGCGTTAGAGACAAAACAGATGTGATTTTTGCAACTCCAGGGTCCGTTATTTTTGGAGTAAAACCAATTGCAGAAACATTAATGAATGTAATTGATAGAAAAGATATTAATATTCGATTTCATCATAAATTAGTAGAAGTAGATGGAGATAAACAAATTGCTTGGTATGAATTAGCTAAAGATATAGAAGCTGGTGGTTGTGTTGTTATTTCTGGGGATAATGAAGGGAAAAAATTAGACGAATCTATTCAATACAATTATAAAAAAGTAAATACAATCAAAGAGGGCAATCGTTTTGGTATTAAATTCGATATGTTACACTTAGCTCCACCACAAGCTGCTCCTAAATTTATTTCAGAATCTCCATTAGCAAATGAAGGAGGATGGGTAAGCGTTAGTGACAAAACACTACAGTCTACAAAATTTAATAATGTATTTGGTTTAGGTGATGTTGCGCAATTGCCAACAGCAAAAACCGGAGCTGCCATAAGAAAACAAGTACCTGTTGTTGTTGCTAATATTCTTAATTTAATAGCATCAAATTCATTAACAAATAAAGAATACGATGGTTACTCTTCTTGTCCCTTAGTTACAGGATACGGTAAAATGGTATTGGCAGAATTTACATATGGTAGTGTCTTTGCTCCAGATCCTAAATTAAAACAATTTCCTTTAATGATTAGTGATTCGTCAAAAGAACACTGGCGTTTATGGATTCTTAAAAAATACTTATTACCCTATTTATATTGGAATAAAATGATGAAAGGTAAAGAAGTATAAATTGACCTAACTTATCTAAAAAGAGGCGAAAATTTTAAATTTAGCCTCTTTTTTTTATACTTTTATTCTATGAAATTAAAACGTAAAGATTACTTTTTTGTAGGAATGCAATTCTTGCTATTCTTTGTATACTTATTTGATTTTAAAATTATTAGTATTAATTCTCCTGTTCTTTTAAGAATGATTTCTGGAGGAGTTACTATCACAGGAATCATAGTTTTAAGTTTAGCACTATTGCAATTGAACAAGAATTTATCTCCATTTCCCACACCAAAATCTACATCTAAATTAACACAAACTGGACTATATCATTTTGTGAGACACCCTATTTATACAGGGATTTTACTCACCACTTTTGGTTATGCATTGTACACAGATTCATCTTTTAAATTATTGATTTCAATAGTTTTATTGATACTTTTCTACTTCAAATCTTCTTATGAAGAAAGCATGCTTTTAAAAAGATATTCAGATTATAGTACTTATAAAAAAAAAGTAGGTAGGTTTTTACCAAAACTATAATTAGATTTTTCCATGGTATTTTCTAACAAACCATTCTGTTGATAATAAGGTGATTATTATAAATAAAATCCATTTCCAATCAATTAAGTTTTTTTCTTTTATGGTTGATTTCTGCGTTGTAAAATACTTTTTATTACTAACAATCTCTTTAATCATTTCATTATTTTGATTTGAATAATACAGCTTCCCTCCTGTTTTATCTGCTAATTTCTGCAACTTTTTATCATTTGCATTAGTAAACTGCTCTTCAACTTTATAATTTGTCACTTTAAATACTCCATATTTCTTTATCTTCTGATTTTCAACAGAAACTTTGTATGCGTAATTTCCTTCTGCTAAATTTTCAACCTCGATTTGATAGGAATTATTCATCAAAGAAAAAGGCACTTTTTTACTTTCTTTTGTTTGTTTATTTGTAAGATGTAACCACAAAGACGCTCTATCATCAAATTTATAGTTTTTATCTACATAAAAAGCCGATAGTTTAACAGTGCTATTTGAAGGATAAACACTTTTTGCGGTAACGTCTAAACGGCTACGTTTTTTATTAGATGCCAAATACTGCACTAAATTACTTATAAAAGCATCAAAATCTTTAAATGAATTTTGATTTAAAAAGCTTGTTGCGCGCCATTTCCAGATTCCCTCTCCAAATAAAAATGCTGATTTCTGATTATTAAGCTCAAAAGTAGCTAATAAAGGTTGTTGCGTTTTGAGTCCGGAAATTTGTTGGTACAACATTGTTTGGTGTGATTTTGATAATATAATTTCTCCAAACTTATCTTTTAAAGGAGAAAACCGATTAAAACCAATGTCCTTTTGTACAAAAGTTAAAAATTGACTGTTAAAAACTGCACTATAATTTTCTACTTGGTTGATGTACTTTTTATAAATCCCTAATTGTTGTTTGTTTAAAAAATCCCAATCTGTATTTAGCCCCGAAATGATTAAATAATTAGAATTTTTATTTTTTATTTCCTTTAAAATATTCTTAAATTCCTTATTTAGATTGTATAAAACAACTAACTGAAAATCATCTATTTTGCCACTAAATTTATTGATATTTATTATTGTAACTGAACGTTGTTTATTACTTTCAATAGATTTTTTTAGAACCCCTAAATCTGGATGTAAAATAGACGTTAAAATCAACACTTTTGTTTGCTCATTGATTACTTCAATAGAAAAGGTTTTTTTATTATTTTGTATATTTTTTTCATCAGTAATTTTTTGAATCGATGCAGTATAAAACTGTAAACCCTCTTTTACTGAAGTAAAATTAGCAGTAATAGTTTTTACGTTATCAGAAGGAGAAAAACGAACTTTTTTACTAAAAATAGCCTTTCCTTTATGATAAATTGAAAAGTGAGTATTTACAACCTCCTTTCCTTCATAAAACAATATTGTTTCTACCGGAAATTTGTTTTTAATATAACTGTATTTATTTACATTTAATTGCGCAATTTTTAAATCCTTATATAGTGTTGTGTCTCCTAATACTATTGGATAAATTGTTTTTTCTGAATCTGTAAATTCGTAGTCATTACCTATGGTTTGATTTCCATCAGAAAGCAATAAAATGGCACCATTTTCTTCTTTTTGCAACTCATTTATAGATGTAATTGCATTAGAAATATTTGTTTGAGAAGCATTAAAAGACAAGCTATCTAGCACTTGTAGTCTTTTTCCGAAAGAAAAGTAATCAATCTTAAATTTTTTATCTAACGCTTTACTAGCTTTAATTTTCTGTAGAATAGTATCTATTACTTTCTCTTGTTTAAAATATTTTGTAGAAAGAGAATTGTCAACCAAAACAGCTAAAATAGGTTTGGTGTTTTCTATTTTTCTGGTTTTAATTATTGGATTGATAAATAATAATCCTATTAAAAACAAGCTAAAAGTACGCAGAACAAATAATAAAATATTTATTTTGCGCTTGTCTTTGTTTTTATAGAAATACTGAAAAAATGCTATTAAAAGACTTAATAACAATGCTAAAATGATATATAAAATAGTGGTTGTTTGCAATAAACTACTTATTTAATATTAATCTTTTCTCCCAAAAATTTGGGTTGTATATTAAAAATGATATCAACAAAAACTTTTGTTCTTGCGAAGTATTCTCTTAGTTTTACTTTTAGACCATATCTTCCAGACACATCTTTTGCATTAAAACCTACTGCTTTTATTCCTTTATTTTCTGCTAAATAGATAGCTCTTTCATTATGAAATTTTTGAGATATAATTGTAATTTTAGTTTGTCCAAAAATTTCTTTGGCTCTTACTACAGAGTCTAATGTTCTAAAACCAGCATAATCTAAAAATATTTTTTTTTCAGGTATCCCATTTGCTATTAGAGCATTTTTAAAATCGGATGGTTCATCGTATACTGTACTTCCATTATCACCACTAATTAGCACAAAGTCTATCTTTTTAGCATTAAATAATTTCACAGTAGCATTAATTCTGTAGGTAAAATATAAATTTACCATTCCGTTTTTTAAAAATTTTCCTGTTCCTAAAACTAGTCCTACTTTATTTTTCTGAATCAAATAAACATCTTTAAATGTTTTGTTTTTTGCATTTAACTTGATAATTGTATTTGGTAAAAAAATACTCATCAGCAATAAAATAAATGACGTTAGAAATATTTTTTTGAAACTAATTCTCATTTGATAAAGCTACTAATTTTATATTAAAAAGACCTAACTGGTTTTATTTATCTACCATTGTTGGAAGAAAACCTATCAGGTCTAAAATGTTATTATGTCAACATCCCACCATCAACAGATAATGTTTGTCCAGTAATATAACTACTCATATCCGAAGCTAAAAACACACAGGCATTGGCTATATCTTGTGGTGTTCCTCCTCGTTTTAAAGGGATTGCATTTCTCCAACCTTTTACAGTTTCTTCATCTAATTTAGCCGTCATTTCGGTTTCTATAAAACCTGGGGCAACAACATTACTTCTAATGTTTCTAGAACCTAGTTCTAAGGCGATTGACTTAGAAAAACCGATAATACCTGCTTTAGAGGCAGCATAATTAGATTGACCTGCATTTCCTTTTAAACCAACCACAGAACTCATATTTATAATAGATCCTTTGCGCTGTTTCATCATCGGTCTTATCACTGCTTTCGTTAAATTAAAAACCGATTTTAAATTGATTTCTATTACTTTATCAAAATCATCTTCAGTAATACGCATCAACAAATTGTCTTTGGTAATTCCTGCATTGTTAATCAATACATCAATAGAACCGAATGCAGTTAATACTTCTTTCGCCAATTCTTGAGCTGCGTTAAAATCTGCTGCATTAGATTGATATCCTTTTGCTTTTACACCTAAATCTGATAATTCTTTTTCTAATTGATTTGCAGCATCTACTGAAGAGCTGTATGTAAAAGCGATATTTGCACCTTGTTTGGCAAGTTCTATAGCAATTCCTCTACCAATTCCTCTGGTAGCACCAGTAATAATTACTGTTTTATTTTCTAATAGTTTCATTTTTATAATTTATAGTTGTTTGTCAAAGATAAAATTCTTTTTTGAATTAAAAATTCCCGTTCAAAAACGGGAATTTTATACATTATTAAGAAAAAGCAGCTTTATTATAAATAAATTGCTTTATTCCTAGTAATAACATTTAGTTTAAAACAGTTGCAATCATCTCGCCTATTTTTGCTGGCGAACTAACAACGTGTATTCCATTATCAGCAAGAATTTTCATTTTTGCTTGTGCAGTATCATCAGCACCACCAACAATAGCACCTGCGTGCCCCATTGTTCTTCCTGCTGGTGCAGTTTGTCCTGCAATAAAACCAACTACTGGTTTTCTATTTCCGTCTGCTTTAATCCATTGTGCAGCTTCTGCTTCTAAATTCCCACCGATCTCACCAATCATTACAATAGCTTCCGTTTCGGGGTCGTTCATTAACATTTCTACAGCTTCTTTTGTTGTTGTCCCAATAATTGGATCACCTCCTATTCCGATAGCTGTTGTAATTCCGTATCCTTGTTTTACTACCTGATCTGCAGCTTCATAAGTTAGTGTTCCTGATTTAGAAACGATTCCTACTTTTCCTTTTTTGAAAATAAAACCTGGCATAATACCAACTTTAGCTTCATCTGGAGTGATAACTCCTGGGCAGTTAGGGCCAACCAATCTACAATCTTTATCTGCTAAATATGCTTTTACTTTTACCATATCAGCAGTAGGGATTCCTTCTGTAATACAAATGATTACTTTGATACCTGCATCAGCTGATTCCATAATTGCATCGGATGCAAATGCTGGTGGCACAAAAATTATGGAAGTATCTGCTCCTACTTCTTTTACTGAGTCAACAACCGTATTAAAAACAGGTTTTCCTAAATGTGTTTGACCACCTTTTCCAGGAGTAACTCCACCTACAACGTTGGTTCCGTAATCTATCATTTGACCAGCATGAAAAGTACCTTCACTCCCTGTAAATCCTTGTACTATAATTTTTGAATCTTTATTTACTAAAACACTCATATGTATTTGTTTAATAGTTTAACTGCTAAACTGTATTTTTACAGATTTAAAGCAACACAAAAATACTCAATTTTTAAATGTTGAATATCAAATTTTTTAATTATTTCTTTTGATTTGTCAACCTTTTTAAAGTTGCCAATTCTTTTAGCTTTTGACGAGATTCTGAAATGGGTGTTCCGAAATAGGTTTTCCCTCCTTCTACAGATTTTGTAACACCTGTTTGTCCTAAAATAACAGCTCCTTTTCCAATAGATATGCCACTTGTTGTACCTACCTGCCCCCAAAGTGTAACTTCATCTTCAATAATTACACAACCCGCAATTCCCGTTTGCGAAGCTATTAAACATTTTTTGCCAATTATGGTATCATGCCCAATATGCACTTGATTGTCAATTTTTGTTCCTTCGCCAATTGTTGTGTTTCCAGAAACACCTTTATCAATAGTACAAGACGCTCCTAAATCTACATTGTCTTCAATAACAACACTACCTCCAGAAATTAGTTTATCAAAACCTGTAGGTCTATTTTTATAATAAAAAGCATCAGACCCTAAAACGGTATTTGCATGAATAGTTACATTGTTTCCTATAATGCAATCATCATAAATACTTACATTTGGATGAATGATACAGTTTTTTCCGATTTTCACATTATTTCCGATAAACACATTAGGTTGAATCACTGTGTTTTCTCCAATTACAGCAGATACTGCAATACTTACTTTAGATGCAATAAAAGGATTAAAGTACTTTGTAATCTTATTAAAATCTCGAAAAGGATCCTTAGAAATTAACAATGTTTTTCCTTCAGGACAAGCTACTTTTTTATTGATTAGGATAGTAGTTGCTTTTGAGTTCAACGCCTTGTCATAATATTTTGGATGATCTACAAAAACAATATCCCCTTTTTCAACTACATGAATTTCATTAATTCCTGTGATTAAAAAATCAGTAGTACCAACAAAATTAGCATTTAATAATGTGGCTATTTGTTGTAGTGTTTGTGGAGTTTTAAATTTCATTGAAATTATTTTACTCTTTTACACGCTCTTGATAGGTACCCTTAGTCGTTTCGATTTTAATTTTATCCCCTTCATTGATAAATAAAGGAACATTTACTCTTGCTCCTGTTTCTACTGTTGCAGGTTTATTTGCATTTGTTGCAGTATTCCCTTTTACACCAGGCTCAGTATGTGTTACTTCTAAAACAACACTTTGTGGCATATCTACAGAAAGTGGCATATCATCTTCAGAGTTTATAATCACTGTTACTACTTCTCCTTCTTTTAATAAATCTGGTGCGTCTAAAATTTCTTTTTCTAAGGTAATCTGATTATAATCTTGCGTATTCATAAAATGAAATGTATTTCCTTCTGCATATAAAAATTGAAATTTATGCGTCTCTACACGTACCTCATCAATTTTTCTACCTGCAGGAAACGTATTGTCAACTACTTTTCCGTTCGTTACACTTTTTAATTTTGTTCTTACAAATGCTGGTCCTTTCCCTGGTTTTACATGTAAAAATTCAATTACTTTATAAATATCGTTGTTGTACTTTATACACAATCCGTTTCTAATGTCTGATGTTGTTGCCATTCTCTAAAAATGTTTATTTATTTTTATTTAACTATTTTAATTTGAAAGTAGAATTTTTTTTTATCCTCCGAAATACCCTTTCATAATTCCTCGCTGAGAATTACGGATAAATTGAATAATCTCATCTCTTTCTGGAGTTGCCTCCATTTCTGCTTCTTTAATTCCTAAAGCTTGTGTATTATTATAATTTTTTTGATATAAAATTCTATAAATATTCTGAATTTCTCTAATCTTTGCTGCAGTAAACCCTCTTCTTCTCAATCCGATAGAGTTAATGCCAACATAAGAAAGTGGCTCTTTTGCTGCTTTTGTGTATGGAGGAACGTCTTTTCTTACCAAAGACCCTCCAGAAATCATTGCATGATCGCCAATGTGTATAAATTGATGTATCGCTGCCAAACCACCAATTATTGCATATTTTCCTATAATTACATGACCTGCTAACGCAACACCGTTTACAATGATAGAATTGTCTCCTAAAACACAATCGTGTGCAATATGAGAGGTTGCCATAATTAAGCAATCTTTACCAATTTTCGTTTTTCCAGAAGCATTGGTTCCTCTATTAATTGTAACACATTCTCTAATAGTTGTATTATCACCAATAGTTACAAGAGAATCTTCTCCTTCAAATTTTAAATCTTGTGGAATTGCAGAAATTACTGCACCTGGGAAAATTCGACAGTTTTTTCCTATCCTTGCTCCTTCCATAATGGTAACGTTAGAGCCTATCCAAGTTCCAGAACCAATAGTAACATTGTTATGAATAGTTGTAAAAGGTTCGATAACAACATTTCTGGCAATTTTTGCCTGCGGATGAACGTATGCTAATGGTTGATTCATTTGGTTATTTTTTTGCTATTTGCGCCATCAATTCAGCTTCGGCTACTATTTTTCCGTTTGCGTATGCGAATGCTTGCATATGACAAATCCCTCTTCTTATAGGAGATATTAATTCGCATTTAAAAGTTAAAGTGTCTCCAGGTAATACTTTCTGTTTGAATTTTACATTGTCCATTTTCATAAAATAAGTCAAGTAATTTTCAGGATCTGGAACTGTACTTAGTACTAATATCCCTCCACATTGTGCCATTGCTTCTACTTGTAAAACTCCTGGCATTACTGGTGCTCCAGGAAAATGACCAACAAAGAAATTTTCATTCATTGTTACATTTTTCATCCCAACAACATGCTTATCACTTAGCTCTAAAATTCTATCAATCAATAAAAAAGGAGGTCTGTGTGGCAACACGTCCATAATTTGATGAATGTCCATTAATGGAGGCAAACTTAAATCATATTGAGGAACTTTATTACGTTTTTCAGTTTTGATAATTTTTGCTAATTTCTTTGCAAACTGTGTGTTTACTAAATGTCCTGGTTTATTTGCAATGACCTTCCCTCTAATTCTACAACCAACCAATGCTAAATCTCCAATAACATCTAACAATTTATGTCTTGCGGCTTCATTTGCCCAATGTAGTGTTAAGTTGTCTAAAATTCCATTTGGTTTTACTGAAATATCTTTTTTATTAAAAGCCTTTTTTAAACGATTCATTGTTGATTCTGACAGTTCTTTATCAACATATACAATAGCGTTATTTAAATCTCCTCCTTTTATTAAGTTATTTTCTAAGAGCATTTCAATTTCATGTAAAAAACTGAATGTTCTTGCTGCAGAAAATTCTTTTTTAAATTCTGAAATGGTATTTAAATTCGCATTTTGTGTACCTAAAATCATTGTACCAAAATCTACCATTGTTGTGATCTGATATTCATCCGAAGGCATTAAAATAATTTCACTTCCAGTAATCTCATCTTTATAAGAAATAATATCTTTTACAATATATTCTTCTACTTCTGCATCTTGTTCTTCAATACCTGCTTTTTCTAATGCTTCAACAAAAAACTTAGAAGAACCATCCATAATTGGAGGTTCTGCAGCATCTACTTCTATAATTAAATTATCAATATTCAAACCAACTGCAGCAGCTAAAACATGCTCTGAAGTTTGAATTTTTACTCCATTTTTCTCTATATTAGTACCTCGTTGTGTATTGGTAACTAATTCTGCTTTTGCAGGTATTATTGGAGATCCTTCTAAATCTACACGTATAAATGCAAAACCATGATTGATTGGGGCTGGTTTAAATGTCATTTTTACAGTATTTCCTGTGTGTAGTCCTACACCAGAAAGGCTTACTTCTTTTTGTATGGTTTGTTGTTTACTCATTATATATCCTTTTGAGTATTTATATTTTTTTCTAATTTGCTAATTGCCGCAGACATCTTTGGTAAGTTTTTAAAATACACATACGATTTGTTAAAATCTGTATATCCAAAAGCAGGTGTTCCTTGAACAATATCGTTATCTTTTATATTCTTTGAAATACCAGATTGTGCCTGTATTTTTACGTTATTTCCTATGGTTAAGTGTCCCGCAATGCCTACTTGACCACCTATCATACAATTTTCCCCTATTTTAGAGGAACCTGCAATACCTGTTAGAGCTGCAATTACGGTATTTTTTCCTATTTCAGCATTATGACCAACCTGTATTTGATTGTCTAATTTCACTCCTTTTCTTATTATTGTTGTTCCCATCGTGGCTCTGTCTATAGTTGTTCCTGAACCAATATCTACATTATCTTCTATAAGAACGTTCCCCGTTTGTGGTATTTTAGTATAATTCCCTTCTTTATCAGGTGCAAAACCAAATCCGTCAGAACCAATAATAGAACCTGAATCTATAGTACAATAATTACCAATAACTGTATCTGAATGAATTTTTACTCCAGCAAAAAAAGTACAGTTATTTCCAATAGTTACATTATCTCCAATATATACATTCGGATATATTTTAACATCATTACCAATAACTACATTCTCACCAATATATGCAAAAGCACCAATATACTCATCCTTTCCTATTTTTACAGAATCTGCAATAAAATGAGGAGCTTCTCTTCCTACTTTAGTATTTTTTGCTTGATGATAGTATGCTAGCAATTTTGAAAAAGCACTATATGCATCTTCTACTTTTATCAAAGTGGTAGTGATTTCTTTTTCTACTTTAAAGTCTTTATTAACAATAGTTACAGATGCTTTTGTAGTATATAAAAACGGTTGGTATTTTGGGTTTGACAAAAAGGTTAAAGACCCTTTTTCTCCTTCTTCAATTTTAGATAATTTAGAAACTTCTTCGTTAGGGTTTCCAATAATTTCTCCTTCTAAAATTTCTGCTATTTGTGTGGCTGTAAATTTCATTGATTGCAAAAGTATAAAAAAACAACTGATTTGGCTAATTTCATTTCTTTGGATAACAAAAATAATACTTTACAACGGGCTTAGACAATGCTTCGATATTTAATTGATCTGATGCTTTTGCAATATCTGTTAATGTACCGTTTTTACTTACTATTTTAATCGGTTGTGCTGTGTTGTAAGCCTGATTTTTAATAGTTCCTCTAAAAACAAAGTAATGATAATGTTCTTTTGCTATATCTATTTTTTTTTCCTGTTGATATTCTTCTGAAAACGGTTTATTTTGAATTTCAATTTTTAATAACTCCCTATTCACAATCATTGCAGCCAATGTAGATAGGACTTTATCCGAATGATGTCTCCATTCTTTTATGGCAGATAGTACATCATAATCATCTAATTCAGAAAACACTTGTAAGGTTTTATCTGTAAAATTTTTCTCAGTAATTTCATTGTATAAAAAATAAGTAAATGCTGTACTTGCAGGCAATGTTACATTTTCTAATGCCAATTCTTTAGCTCTTTGCAACACTTTTACCAACATTTTTTCAGCAACCAAACCTGTTTTATGCAAATACACCTGCCAATACATCAATCTTCGGGCGATTAAAAAATTTTCTACAGAATAAATTCCTTTTTGCTCAATAACTAGTTCATCATCAACTACATTCATCATGGTAATCAATCTATCAGAACTAATATTACCTTCTTTTACACCTGTATAAAAACTATCTCGTTTTAAATAATCTAATCTATCGATATCTAATTGACTTGATATTAGTTGATTAAAAAACTTTCGATGATGCTTCCCTTCAAATATTTGAATTGCTAAACCTAGCTTTCCATCAAACTCATTGTTCAATTTGTGCATAAATTTTAATGAAATTTCTTCATGTGAAATTCCGCTAACAATACTATTTTCTAAAGCGTGTGAAAATGCACCATGACCAATATCATGTAATAAAATAGTAATATACAAAGCATTTGCCTCAGCATCAGAAATCGCTATTTTTTTTAACCGCAACACAGCAACAGCCTTTTGCATTAAATGCATACACCCAATGGCATGATGAAAACGTGTATGATTAGCACCTGGATACACTAAATTAGACATTCCCATTTGTGTAACTCGCCTTAACCGTTGAAAAAACGGATGCTCAATAATATCAAAAATTAGACTATTCGGTATGGTTATAAATCCGTAAACTGGGTCGTTTACTATTTTTAACTTGTTTGTTTTATTCAAATTGATTGTTTTAAAACCTTGTCTTACAAAGAAATTGCAAATAGATTACAAAACCAAATGAAACTTGACTTTATTAACGTAATTTTAAGGCTTTAAAAGACAACAAAAACTTTTTTAACCGTTAAATTATTATAATAAAATAGTTTTAAAAATAGAAATTATGAGGAAAATAGAAATTTTGTGGGTAGATGATGAAATAGATGTATTGACTTCTCATATCCTTTTTTTAGAAAAGAAAAACTACCACATTACCAAATGTACAAATGGCGCTGATGCTATTGATTTGGTTGATAAAAAAAATTTTGATATTGTTTTTTTAGATGAAAACATGCCAGGTCTTACAGGTTTAGAGACTCTTTCTCAAATAAAACAAAAACAAGCAAATCTTCCTATAATAATGATTACTAAAAGTGAGGAAGAGTATATTATGGAAGAAGCTATTGGATCTAAAATTGCTGATTATTTGATAAAACCTGTCAATCCGATGCAGATTTTATTGAGTTTAAAGAAAAATCTAGATCACTCTCGTTTAATTTCTGAAAAAACAACGTCTAATTATCAGCAAGAGTTTAGAAAAATATCTATGGATTTAGCCATGGTCAATTCTTATGAAGAATGGGTTGATTTATACAAAAAACTAGTTCATTGGGAGCTGGAGCTAGAAAATATCAATGATTCTGGGATGCTCGAAATTTTAGAGAGTCAAAAATCTGAAGCAAATACTCAGTTTTTTAAATTCATCAAAAAAAACTATCAAGATTATCTTACTGCGTATGACAAACCTACGTTTTCACACACTTTATTTAAAGATTATGTAGCTCCTAATTTAAGTAAAAAGCAAGGAACATTATTTGTAGTGATTGATAATTTACGGTACGACCAATATCGAATTTTAGAACCTTTTATCAATAATTACTACAAAAAAGAAGTTGAACACTCTTATTTTAGTATTTTACCTACGGCAACACAATATGCAAGAAATGCTATTTTCTCTGGATTGATGCCGTCAGAAATGGAAAAAAAACATCCAGATTTATGGAAAAACGACACCGATGAAGGCGGTATGAATTTGTATGAAAACGAGTTTTTAACAGCCCAAATAAAACGATTAAATTTAGACATAACACATCAATATTATAAAATAACTTCCTTAAAAAAAGGAAAAGAATTGGCAGATAACTATAACGGAACCAAAAATAACGACTTAACTGTTGTTGTTTATAATTTTGTAGATATGCTTTCGCATTCTAAAACAGAAATGGAAGTAATTAAAGAATTGGCGGGAGATGACAAGGCATATCGATCATTAACATTAAGTTGGTTTAAAAACTCTCCGCTGTTTGAAATCATTCAAAAAGCACAGCAATTAGGTCAAAAATTAATTATTACCACGGATCATGGAACCATTAATTGTAAAAATCCTACCAAAGTAATTGGCGATAAAAATATTAGTTCGAATTTACGGTATAAAACTGGAAGAAGCCTTACTTACGAAGAGAAAGATGTATTTTCAGTACAGAACCCAAAAGATGTTTTTTTACCCTCAGTAGCCATCAATAGTCCGTTTATTTTTGCAAAAGAAGATTTATTTTTTGCTTATCCAAATAACTACAATCACTTTGTAAAATATTACAAAAACACCTATCAACACGGTGGTATTTCTTTAGAAGAAGTTATTATTCCGTGTGCTATTTACAATCCGAAGTAGAAAGAATTTTGCAAAAAGGTTAAAGTAAATTACCTTTGTACTTCTATGAATAAAAATTATTCTTTACACGAAACTACATCCATAGCAAAAGAAATTATTGCTACAGCTCCTCATAAAATTTTACTTTTTTATGGTGATATGGGAGTTGGCAAAACTACTTTAATCAAAGAAATTTGTAAAGAACTGCAAATTATTGATGTGGTGCACTCGCCTACTTTTTCACTAGTAAATGAATATGAAACAAAAGCAAATGACACCATTTATCATTTTGATTTTTACAGGATAGAAAACGAAGAAGAAGCGTACGATATCGGTATTGAAGATTATTTTGACTCAAATAATTGGTGTTTTGTAGAATGGCCAAAAAATGTAGAAAATTTACTACCTTTAGAAGCTGTTGCGATTACTATTTCACTTTTAGAAAACGGACAGCGAAACATCAAACTAAAAACCAAACTATGAGTTTATACTCGCCATTTAGCAAAGAAGAATTAATACCTCAAGCAGAAATGCTCGAAATTAAGAAACAAAAAGGCGAGCTATTTATCGGTTTGCCAAAAGAAACACATTTCGAAGAAAAACGTGTTTGCTTAACACCAGATGCTGTGGCAGCTTTAACGGCTCATGGGCACCGAATAGTTATAGAAACTAGTGCTGGGAAAGGTGCTAATTATACAGACAAAGAATACTCAGATGCTGGCGCAAAAATATCGTACGATATTAAAGAGGCTTTTGCTTGTAATATCGTTTTAAAAATTGAGCCACCATCTTTAAAAGAAATTGAACTTATCAATCCTCAAAGTATTTTAGTTTCTGCCTTACAACTAAAAACACAAAGTAAAAAATACTTTGAAGCACTTGCTAAAAAACGAATTACAGCTATTGCTTTTGATTATATTAAAGATGAGCATAATGTATACCCAATTGTAAAATCTTTGAGTGAAATTGCAGGAACAGCCTCGGTTTTAATAGCATCAGAATTGATGAGTAATTTAAATAAAGGAAACGGATTATTATTTGGAAATATTAGTGGTGTGCCACCAACTGATGTCGTGATTTTAGGTGCAGGAACTGTAGGTGAATTTGCAGCTCGTTCTGCGATAGGATTAGGCGCAAGAGTTAAAGTTTTTGACAATTCTATTACCAAATTACGCAAATTGCAACACAATATTAACACACCCATTTATACATCAACCATACAACCCAAAACACTTACAAAAGCACTAATGCGTTGTGATGTGGTAATTGGTGCGATTCGAGGTAAAAATAGGTCGCCAATTATTGTTTCTGAGTTAATGATTAAACAAATGAAAGATGCCGCTATTATTGTTGATGTAAGCATAGATAGAGGTGGTTGTTTCGAAACTTCAAAAATTACCACACATAGTAATCCTACATTTCAAAAACACGGTATTATACATTATTGTGTCCCTAATATCCCATCTCGTTATGCAAGAACCGCTTCAGTATCAATCAGTAATATTTTTACACCTTATTTATTAAACATTGCCGAAGAAGGCGGGTTTGAACAAGCAGCACGTTTTGATAAATCGTTAAGAAGTGGCATGTATTTTTATCATGGTATTTTAACAAATAGAACCGTAGCAAATTGGTTTGACCTACCATTTAGAGATATTAATTTATTAATTATTTAAGTTCTATTTCCAGCCTATTTTATTACTTTTGCAACACTAAAAATTACCAATTATGGAGTGGTTAAAACGTTTTGGATATTACTTTATAGGCTTTGCTTTAGGTTCTATTGCTGTAGCCTTTTTCTGGAAACAAAAAGATGCTTCTTTTGATTATGGTATGGATGCCAGAACATTAAAAACAATTCGAATTAAAAAACGTATTTTTTCTGAGGATGCCAAAAATATGATGCAACAATACCAAATAGATTCTGCAAAAATTGCCACTATTTTAACAAATGGCGATGTAGATTTTAGTAAAAGTAAAGCAAGACAAAAACCGTGTGCCGAATACTATATTACAGGGAAAGACAGTTTAAAATCAGTACATTTATTGGTAAAAAGATGCGATTCTACGGCAACAATCAATAAGATTTTGGTTGATGTAAATTAAAGCTGTTTTTCAAAATAATGCTCTTTTATTTTATCAACATTTTTAATAGATTTCTCTACCCACTCTAAATATAATTTTTCTTTTTCTTCGGATGATAATTGCCAATCTACCTTAGAATTTTTTAATTTTGAAGTAACATCTTGTAAAATTATCGCTGCAGCTACCGAAATATTTAGACTTTCAGTAAAACCAACCATCGGGATTTTTAAAAAACCATCTGCCTCTTGCATCATAAAATCAGAAACACCTTCCTTTTCTACTCCAAAAACAAATGCAGCTTTTTTAGAAACATCAAAATCTTGTAACACACAAGAATCATTGTGTGGTGTCGTTGCAATTATTTGATATCCCTTACTGCGTAAGGTGTCAATACATTCTTTCGTATTATGAGTATCACTATTATATTTATTAATCGATAACCATTTTTGCGCTCCTTTTGCCACATGGCGAGAAACTTTACTCGTATATTTATTTTCAATAGTATGTACATCTTGTACACCAAAAATATCGCAAGTTCTTATAACTGCACTTGCATTGTGGGGCTGAAAGATATCTTCTAAAACCACTGTAAAATGACGTGTTCGTTCTTTTAAAACTTTTTTAAACAAGTTTTTTCTGTTCTCAGTAACAAATTCTTCTAAATATTGTAATAATTGATTGTCTATCATTTTTACGTTTCTAATTTCGTTACAAACTTATAAAATTCTATTTTTACAAATGATGAAAAATTTAGTTGTTTTAACAGGTGCAGGAATTAGTGCAGAAAGCGGTCTCAAAACCTTTAGAGATTCTAACGGATTATGGGAAGGACACGATGTTATGGAAGTAGCCACACCAGAAGGTTTTGCGAAGAACCCTGAATTGGTTTTAGAGTTTTACAACCAACGCAGAACTCAATTATTAACTGTACAACCCAATAAAGGGCATTTAAATTTAACAAAATTAGAGTCGTTTTTTAATGTAGAAATCATTACTCAAAATGTAGATAACTTGCATGAAAGAGCAGGAAGTTCTAACGTATTACACCTACATGGAGAATTATTAAAAGTACGAAGTACTGTCAATGAATCTTTGGTTTATAATTGGAATAAAGATTTAGTTTTAGGAGATGTATGCAAATTAGAATCGCAATTAAGACCGCATATCGTATGGTTTGGAGAAGCAGTACCTATGCTAGATACAGCAATAGAAATTACTCAAAAAGCTGATATTTTGGTTATTATTGGTACGTCAATGCAAGTATATCCTGCGGCAAGTTTAGTACATTATATCAAAGAGAATACACCTATTTATTTTATAGACCCAAACCCTTCGGTAACAGAAAATCAGTTTAAAAACCTATGTATTATTGCTGACAAAGCGAGTAATGGTACAGATAAATTACTTAAGAAATTAACTGCGTAAAATACGCATACAATTCTCCTTTGCTAATATTACTTCCTTTCTCAATCAAATCAAAAATTTCAGAATTTCTTTCTGAACTGTATTCTTTTGATGCTTTAAAATAATCAATTGTGGTATCTTTTGGGTTTTTAAAAAGCCACTCAAACCCTTCTTTTTCCAAAAGATTTATTTCTTTATCAATCGTAACTACTAAGCGATGGATTTTTGTTTCATCGCACTGAAACAAATTGATAGATTTTTTAGAAAAATGCTCTAAATACTGTGTTTTGGTTAGTACATCATCCCAAACAATATCACTAAAAACATTTAATTCATCATCTGCAACCTGTGGTTTTTCTTTTTTTAATTGATTCCACTCAGTTACATCAATTTTTTGTGAGGCTAAAAAACGTGCAAACTCTTCGTGTAAATTTTCTAATTGCTCTTTGGTAAGTTGTCTGTATTTCATTTTGCAAAAATATAAGGGTTAATACGCATCCACATCCACAATAAAACGAATCGGTCTAAAATTGGCTACAGATTGAAACGTATTTTTAACTTTAACAATCTGTTCTTTTGTCTTTTGAAGTGATTGTTTAGGCGGAATTTTAATCACCAAACTCTTAATATATTGGTTTCTAATTCTTGAAATAACAGGAGCTGTTGGTCCTAAAACATTTTCTTTAAACACATTTTGATAAGATTTTACCAGCCAATTAATTCCGCTATCAACCTTTGTGTAATCTCTATGTTTCAATGTTATTTTTATCAATCTAAAATACGGCGGATAGTGATATTGCCATCTATCTTGCAGTTGCTCCTTATACATTTCTGCGTAATTGGTGGTAGAAACTTGTTGCAGTATTTGATGAAACGGATTGTAGGTTTGTATGGCTACTTTACCTTGTTTTTTACTACGTCCTGCCCTACCCGAAACTTGCACCATTAGTTGGTAGGCTCTTTCGTGTGCTCTAAAGTCAGGAAAATTTAACATTGCATCTGCATTTAAAACCCCTACCAAAGAAACATTTTCAAAATCTAAACCCTTAGAAAGCATTTGTGTACCCACCAGAATATCAATTTCTTGGGCTTCAAAAGCTCCTATTATTTTCTGATACCCATATTTTCCCTTTGTGGTATCTAAATCCATTCTTCCTATATTGTGTTCTGGAAACAATTCTTTCAATTCTAATTCAATTTGTTCTGTTCCAAATCCTTTAGTGTCTAGGGTTGCATTGCCACAAGCACCACATTTTTGTGGCATTGCACGTTGGTAATGACAGTAATGGCATTTTAATTCTCTTCTAAATTTATGATACGTTAAACTTACATCACAATTTGGGCATTGAGGAGAAACACCACAGGTTGTACATTCTACCACTGGTGAATATCCACGTCTATTTTGAAACAAAATAACTTGCTCTTTTTCTTCTAAAGCTTCTTTGATTAGAGCTAAGATTCTATCAGAAAAATGACCTGTCATTAATTTTTTATGCTGTTTTTCTTTGATATTAATGAGTTCAATTTTAGGTAATTGCACATTTCCGAAGCGTCTATTTAACTCCACAAAACCATATTTATCTTGTTGCGCATTAAAATAACTTTCTACGGATGGTGTTGCAGATCCTAATAAAATTTTAGCTTTGTGTAAATGAGATAAAACCACAGCAGCATCTCTTGCATTGTATCTAGGTGATGGTTCGAATTGTTTATATGAAGCCTCATGCTCTTCATCAACCACAATCAATCCGAGCTTAGAAAATGGTAAAAATATAGACGATCTTGCTCCAAGAATTATTTGTGCTTTGGGTTTGCTTTCTAACACATTATTCCATACTTCAACTCGCTCATTCATTGAATATTTTGAATGAAACACCGATACTTTATCTCCAAAATAATATTGTAACCTCGTAATAATTTGTGTTGTTAGGGCAATTTCTGGCAATAAAAACAGCACTTGTTTTCCCGCATTAATTACTTCTTCAATCAATTTTACATAGATTTCTGTTTTCCCAGAACTTGTAATACCATGTAATAAAGTTACATCTTTGGTTTTAAAAGTTGTTTTTATTTCTTGATAGGCTTTTTCTTGGTGTTCATTCAGCTTTTTTAGTGGATTTGTTTCTCCAATAAACTGAATTCTATCTTTTTTTAAATGATAAAATTCAAAAATATTTTTATCTACCAAAGCTTTTAAAATGGCATTTGAAACATTAGATTTTGCTTCTAAATCTTTTGATTTTATGAGTTTTTTAGTAGTTAATAATTGAAAATAATTTAATACTGCTTCCTTTTGCTTTTTTGCATTATTGAGTTGTTCTAATAAGTTTTGCAAATCATTATCCGAAGAAAAACGAGCCTGTAAACGAATATATTTTACCAGTTTTGGTTTGTATTGCTCATAAATTTGCTCTTTAATAGTAATTGCTTTTTTATTGATGAGTCCATCTATAATAGACATTATTTTTTTCTTTCCCAGAATATCTGAAACCTGATGTATGGTTAATTGTGATTGGTGTTGTAAGGCTTCAAAAATTAGAAATTCATCATCATTTAAAATAGATTCATCAGTAAAAGCTTCATTTTTATAGACAATTGTTTCGCTTTCTAATAAAAAAGCACTGGGTAAAGCTGCTCTAAAAACATCCCCTAAAGAACAGAGATAATAATTAGCTATCCATTGCCAATGTTGCAATTGTAATTCATTTACAAGCGGAACATCATCTAAAATTTGGTAAATTTCTTTCGCTTCATACAATGTTGGTTTTTCTTGATGAATTTCTAAAACCAAAGCGGTGTACATTTTCGATTTTCCGAATGGAACCGCCACTCGCATTCCTTTTTTTAAAAAACCTGCCTCTGCTTTGGTAATTGCATAGGTAAAGGTATTTGCAATAGGAATGGGTAATATGACGTTGATAAAGTAGCTCAAACTTGTATTTAGTTGATGGATTACAAAAGTAGGAAAATATTATGAAGATATAACCGCAAAGAACGCAAGGGGTTTCGCAATGCTTTTTGGGTTTTATGAAAAGGTTTCCATCTCACTTTTCCTCACAATGATAAATAACGAAAAACCGTCAACAGAAAACTGAAGGCTATTCCTCTTCCAAATTTTTCTTCACTTTTCTGCTTCCTTCATACATATCATAACGCACAAAACGACAATCTAAATCGGCATTTTTAAGCGGAATTCTCTTTGATGTACGCAAACCAACGTGTTTTAGAGCTTGCATATCCGAAGTAATAAACCAAACGGTAGATTGCGGATATCCGTGTTTTAAAGTATCTCCTATTTTTTTATAAAATTCTTCTACATCAATATTTAAACGTTCTCCGTACGGCGGATTGAATAAAATTGTTGTATTTCCAAAAACTTCTTTTTTAGAATTGAAAAAGTTAACGTGATGTACCCCTACAAAATCATCTAAATTGGCATTTTCTATGTTTTGTTTTGCTTTTTGAACTGCAGATGGAGCCTTGTCAAACCCCATAATTTTAAAATGAGAACTTGTAATTTTCTTTAATAAAGAATCTTGAATAACAAAATATAACTCCTCATCATAATCTTTCCAAGACTCAAAAGCAAAATGCTTTCTATTGATGTTTGCCGGAATTCTATTAGCTATCATCGCTGCTTCTATCAAAATAGTACCCGAACCACACATCGGATCAATAAAGTTTTCATCACCTGTATAACCAGAAAGCAACACCAAACCTGCTGCCAAAACCTCGTTAATTGGTGCGATATTGGTAGCACTTCTATACCCTCTTTTATGTAACGAATCTCCCGAAGAATCTAACGAAATTGTCAACCAATCTTTTTGAATATGAATATGGATTTTTACATCAGGATACTTTAAATCTACATTTGGTCTTTTGGAGTATTTATGGCGAAAATAATCTGCAATGGCATCTTTAGATTTTAAACTAATATAATGCGAATTTGATGTAAAATTCTTAGAATTTACCACAGCTCCGATTGCAAAAGTACCTTCTACATCTAAATATTTTTCCCATTTAATTTTTTGCAACGCTTCATACAAATCTTCTTCATCATACACTTTACAGGTTTTAATAGGTTTTAAAATCCTAATAGCAGTACGCAATGCAATATTTACCTTGTATAAAAAACCTTTATCGCCTCTAAAAGACACATTCCGAACACCTTCTTTAATGTCTTTTGCACCTAAATTTAGCAATTCTTTAGCCAATACTTCTTCTAAACCAAACATGGTGGTTGCCACCATTTTAAAATCTTTATCCATATTGCAAAAATACGTTTATTTAGCGATTTATAGATTGAAGAATTAAAAGATTCTATATTGAAATATTAATCCTTATTTTTGCAGTAATTATGAGTAACAAAACAACAACAGATTGGTTTACTTCTTGGTTTGACACATCTTATTACCATACATTATATAAAGATAGAAATGATGAGGATGCACAGTTATTTATGAAAAATCTAACTACTTTTTTACAGTTAGATCAGCATGCTCATATTTTAGATTTACCTTGTGGAAAAGGGCGTCATTCATTGTTCTTAAATTCTTTAGGCTACAAAGTTACAGGAACCGATTTATCTAAAAACAGTATTGATTTTGCAAAAAAACATACTACAGATACCTTAACTTTTGAAGTTGCTGATATGCGCAATCCGCTACAGAAAAAATATGATGCTATTTTGAACCTTTTTACAAGTTTTGGTTATTTTGAGGATGATAACGTTGACATCCAAATTTTAAGAAACATTAAAAAAGGCTTGAAAAAAAACGGGGTTGCGGTCATTGATTTTTTAAATGTTGAAAAAGTACAGCAAAACCTTGTAAAAAAAGAAGTAAAAACTGTTGATGGAATTGATTTTTACATCCAAAGAAAAATAGAAAATGATTTTATTATCAAAGAAATTTTTTTTTTTGCGGATAATGAGCAGCATTTTTATACAGAACGGGTTAAGTTTTTAGACGAAACCAAAATGAAAAATTACCTACAAAAAGCAGGTTTAAAAATTACAGCTACTTTTGGTGATTATCAGCTAAATCCGTTTAATTCAAAAACGTCTAATCGATTAATTCTAATTGCAAAATGAGTTATTTAATATTGATTTTATCGGTTGCTATTGGTACATTTTTAGTATTTGTTTTTAAACCAAGTTCTAAAATTACGCGTTTATTACTAGCATTTAGTGGTGCATATTTGTTATCCGTTACAGTATTACACCTATTGCCAGAAGTGTACCAACACTCTGAAAACACAAAGCTTATAGGTGTTTTAATTTTGGCAGGGGTTATTATCCAATCAATATTAGAATCCTTTTCTAAAGGTGCGGAACACGGGCACATTCATCAGCATTCAGATGATAAAAAATTTCCTTCATTATTATTTATTAGTTTGTGTGTACACGCATTTTCTGAGGGAATTCCTATTACTAACAATACCGATTTATTATGGGCAATTGTAGTTCATAAAATCCCTATTGCAATTGTATTGACTAGTTTTTTTATACATGCTAATTATTCTAAAAAGCATATTTTTATTTACTTATCTATTTTTGCATTGATGAGTCCGTTGGGAGTTTTTGTTGTAGATAACGTTGGCTTTTTTACTAAATACCACACACAGATTACCGCATGTATTATTGGTGTATTTTTGCATATTTCAACTATTATTCTCTTTGAAAGCTCAGAGAATCATAAATTTAACTTACAAAAATTTTTAGCAATTATTGCGGGGGTTTTATTGACTATTTTTAGTTTGTAAACTATTACCTATCTTTAGATCATAAATTATACCTATATATAGGTATATATAGTATTTACAAATTTTTGGATATTTGAAAAAGATTAACTAATTAAATTATTTTATTATGCACCAAAGATTAAGATCTTCATTTATTTTAAAACAAGAGAAACAAGAATGGCAAAGAATTACATCAGATACAATGTATGGCACCTTTTTTAGCATTTATGCAAAATTTAATTATAATGAGTCTAGTTCTTCTATTCCATTATCATGTAGTATAAAAATTCAAAATTTTCAAGGAGCAGTTACTTTAGGTATTACCTCAATTAACTCAACTATTAAGCTAATTTATGATAAAGTAATAAACGAATATGTTTATTATATACAAATACATTTAAAAGCTCTACAGGCATCTACGGAAGTAAATAATTCCATTATTTTTGAAGATTTTAGACATGATTATTATAAAAAAGATAATTCTGAATTAGGCTGTTTAGATAATAAAAAATTATTATTTGTTGGTGTTTTTTACGAAAACTTACATGATGAGATAGATTTAACTACAGTAGATGTTAATACGCTTCCTTTTATTGATACTGCAAGGTATTTACGAGATGGAAACCAACTGCATAAAAAAGAATTAAGCTCTATTTTTAATCAATCAAATTTAATAGACCATGGTGGAAAGTGCGAATTTAAAGAACCCGTAATACCTGTAGGAGAAACTAATGAAATTACACTTTCATACCTAAAAGCAAGACCGTGCCGAGATTTATATGTTAGGTTTATCAATGAAAAATAAAATTTTAATATTTTTTTTAATTACAATTCAACATATCTCTTTGCACTCACAAAGCAAAGAGATATCTGTTTTTTTAACTCATATTAGAAATTATGATTTTAAATCAGCAAAAAATATAGCAAAAGAACTAGAAAACCCTTCTTTAACAGATAAATTGATATTTTACACTCATATCTCAAAAAATATGGGAATAAATTCTAGCACAAAACAAATAAACTCTTTTGTAGCTATAAAAACAGAATACGTTAATTACTTACAGATTTTTAATTACTTAAATAAAGGTCTTTATAACTTTTATTATAAAACCAATACAGATAGCAAAGTCTTAGAAAACTATTTAAAAGCATTAGATATTAGTAAAAAAATAAAAGACAAATTTTTGTTAAGAGAAATTTATCTCAGAATTCTTGAGTACTATAATAACATTTTTTTAATTAAAGACACTTCTTATAAGATATACTTAGATGAATACAAAAAGATTGCTAAAGATAGTGTTGATAGGGCTATTATTGATTTTTATACTATTTCTATTGAAATTAAAAATTCAAATACAAATATTTTAAAGTCACAATTTTTAATAGCTCAAAAAATTGAAAAAGAAATTAAAATTCCGTTTTACGCAAGTCGTTTAAAAATACTAATAGGTAATTATTATGAAGAAAATAAGGAACTTAAAGAAGCGCTTTCGTATTATATTGAAGCATTATCTCTTTATAAATCTCCAAAAGATGGATACGAAATTATTTCTTATTTAGGAGCTACCTTAAATATTGGTGTGTACTACTATTTTAATAAAAACTACAAAAAATCATTACTATTCTTAAAGAATATAGAAAAAAACAATGGAAAACTTATAAAAAGGAAACGTATTTATTTTGACTATTGGTTAGCTTTAGTGTATGCAAAACTAGAAAAGCATAAAGAAGCATTTTTTTATTTAAAAAGAAGTAGAACCAATCAATTTTCATTTAACCAATCAAAGCATTTAGTAGCAATTAATGATATTCAAACCAAATATCAAACAGCAAAAAAAGAAAAAGAAAATTTACAATTAAAGCAAATCAATCAGCAAACAGAAATTCAACGAAAGCAAAATAAAAATTTATTTCTAGGAGCTCTCTTGTTTATTTTATTTGCAGGAACTACTGCTGTTTTATCCTTAAAAAACTCGAAAAAGAAAAGAATACTTGCTCAACAAGCGCAAGAAATTTCTACCCAAAAAAACCTTACACTTTTAAAAGAACAAGAACTTACAACAATTAATGCATTGATAGAGGGTCAAGAAAAGGAACGCAAACGAATAGCAGAAGATTTACACGATAATATTGGGAGTGTTTTGGCAACTTTAAAACTTCATTTTGATAACTTACAAATCAACAGAGAAAAGAAAAAATTTAATCAAGATGAGTTGTTTCAAAAAACAGAAAAATTAATTGACGAAGCTTATTTTAAAGTACGCAGTATTGCACATGCAAAAAATGCAGGCGTTATTGCCAATCAAGGTTTACTCGTTGGCATACAAATGATGGCAGAAAAAATTACATCAGCCAATACTATTAAAATTGATGTAATTCACTTCGGATTAAGTAAACGGATAGAGAATAGTTTAGAAATTGGTGTTTTTAGAATTATTCAAGAATTAATTACTAATATTTTAAAACATGCTGAAGCAAAAAATACGACCATCAATATTTCTCAATATGAAAATACCTTACACATTATTGTAGAAGATGATGGAAAAGGCTTTGATTACAAGAAAACAGAGTTTAAAAACGGAATGGGCTTAAACTCAATAAAGACAAGGATAGTTCATTTAAAAGGAACTTTTAATATAGATTCTACTATTGGAAAAGGAACGTCTATTCTTATAAATATTCCAATTACCTAATTATAGGTATATGTAACCAAATAATTTATTCTTATTTTTGAAACCGTCATTACGAGGAGTTTTTCACGACGAAGTAATCTGTTTATTCAAGGAAGAGATTGTCCTGCCTATCGACAGGTAAGTTCATTACATTCGCAATAATTAAAAAAAAAACACTATGATAACAATAATAATGGCAGAAGATCATCAAATGTTAATTGATGGCGTAGAATCTTTTTTTGAATATGATGATGATATTAACTTTATAGGCACTGC
>CAZZNK010000009.1:0-40090 GCA_964655585.1 uncultured Flavobacteriaceae bacterium | reverse complement strand
GGCGTTTATAATTAAAACCCTTAACTTCATACACTTATAAAACCAGCAAAACAGTTTAACCTTTTAAAACAGATACTTCTTTTCTTTATGGTTGTTTTATTATTATGGAGTTGTGAGAATGAAGAAGAAATTAATTATTTTAGCAACAGCCCCAAAGTATCTCATATTTCTTACAAAGATTTTAAAACAAAAGAGTCTTTTTCTAATATTATTAATAATATAGAAAACAAATACTTTAGCTCTTTAAAAGAAATTTATAAAAATAATTTTGTCGGTAAAAATGTATATGCAACTGATAGTACTTTTTACATACAAACAGATTTAATTTACCAAACTGTTAATGACTCTACTACAAACTACACTTTTAAAATTGAAAGGCCTCAGTTAGATAGCTTAAAAATTGAAAACCTAATTGTTTCTAAAAATAACTTTACCAATGTAATAAAATTATTGGTCCTAGAAATGAAAAAAGATAATGAAATCTTTGACACAAAACTATATAGCTTAAATCTTGATGCTATAAATACGGATGAATTCAATTTTAGTAAAGTATATTGGTCTTACGGAAACGCTCATCAAATACCTGACTGTGTTGAGGTTAGCTATGCTACTTGTGGGAATGGAGGGGGTGCAGATGGGCATGCAGATACTGGAGGTAATTGTGGTGGTAGTCCAGCTACATTAGATTGGTCTAATTGCCTTCCTTCTTTTGATGAAGATGGAAGCAGCTCAGGAGGAGGTGGAAGAGGAGTGTCTACTGGCACAATACCAGTTGGACAAGGTGTGGGTACTTTTGCAATAACTACAACCCCTGTAGATGTATTAGGCTCTTTAAAACGTACTTTAAACTTAAGCCCAACTTCTCCTGAAGCTCTCTGGTTAGATACTCATCTAATAGAAACAGGATTAATCTATGATTTTTTAGGTAACAATCCTACTCAAATTCAATTTGCTCTAGCCGCTATGGATGCTTGGATACAAAACTCTAATACTGATGTAGATTTTGATGATAAAATTATTTTAGACTCTACTTTTGTGAATAACCCAAGATTAAAATGTGTATATGTTAGATTTAAAGATAGTACAAGTAATACAATTTCTGATTATTTGGAAAATTTTTTAGGAGAAAAACCGGTTGCACATTTAGAATTTGAAGCTGATAATCTGTTTAAAGATACTCAAAATTCTGAATACTATGAAGCAGGTGCCATCACATCTGAACCAGTAAATTTCCTAATTAATATCACGTTTAATACAGATCCAAGATTGCCAGCTTCAGCATCACATATGCCTACTATTATTTTAGCATTAGAATTTATTCATGAAATGGTTCATGCTGAAATGTTTAGAAAATTATTAAGTTATGCTCAAGAACCAAATATTCCTTGGACACCATTTTTTATAAAGAGTATTAAAAATGATTTTGGTGGATTGTCTGATTATTATACAAGGTATTGGTTAGAACTACCTCCAAATCAAGAACCAAACCAAGCGCAACATCAATTAATGGCTCAACATTATCGTACAATGATTGTTGCTGCAATTAAAGATTTCGATAAAAGTCAACATACTGATTCATTTTACGAAGCTATTTCTTGGATAGGATTAAAAGGAACAGGGACAATTGACCCTTTAACTGGCTTACCAGAAAACGCAACAGAAGCTTGGAAAGGTTTAACCACTCCTCAGAGAACTAATATTAACACAATAATTTCAAATGCTATACAAAATGAAACGCATAATTGCAATTAGAAAATTATTATTTATACTATTTTTGTTGAGCATCCTTTTTAAAGGATATTCACAAAAAAAAGATTTATTTGAAGGATGGAAAATTATTTCTGTTCAAAAAGATACAATATTTTTAACCTTTAACAAAGAAGAAAAATGTGATAAAAGGCTAAAGTTTTATAGAAAAAAAGAAAAAGGAATAATTTTTAATTTCTGTAAAAAAGGTTCGCTTTTATTTCCTAATAAATTTAAATCAGATACTTTATGTTATAAACATTTAAAGAATTATAAAATTTCTACAATGTTAGATATTACAAAAAAAGTAAAAGATTTTAGATATAAAACCTATAAAAAAAGACCTAAAAGTGAACATGATAAATTATTTCAAGCCTATGATAAAAATGATATGTTTCAAACATATCTTATTGAAATAATAAATAAAGAGAAGTTTGTGATTTACCCAGTAATATGGAGAAACCAGAGAATAATACAATAAATACAAACTATAATCATGTATATAAAAATGGCACAAATGCTATTTATACTTGGGCTAGTTTACCTTAACCAGAAAAAGATAGAATAAATAAGGTTATTTCAACTTATAAAAATACTAATAAAAATGAAAATTGTAACTAAATGAAAAAGTTAATTTTAATAACCATATTATTAATTCCTTTTTTTGTTTTTCTCAAAAAAAAGATGCTTTCTTTTTAAAAGATAAGGCTAATAATGAATATATTATCCCAAACAACCAAATGCAAAGTTTTTATAACCAAAATTGTAACTAATTATGAGATTAATAACCTTATTTATCTATTTCTTTTTAGTATATAACGGAATAAACGCTCAGAGCAAAGATTCTTTGTTTATTTATTACGATAAAAAAATGCCTATTAAGGAATATAATAACAAAATATATTTGAGCTTTTCTTTATGGGGTTCTGATACAAAAGTTAGTACATATAACTTTATGATTGACAACCTAGATGATAAATTAGAGTATTTATCTTTTAATGAAATTCGAGATACTATTTTTAAAATAAATAGATTAAAAATAAAAAAAATAAATACATTTTCTAAACTTTCAGCATGTTCTCTTCATTATAAATTTAGTGATTGCAAAAATATATTTTTAATTAAAAAAGAAAAAGGAATTTACCTTAAGTATAAATTAGTTTATTGGAGTACTCAAAGAGGATGGGAACCAGTAAACACGAATTAAGTACAAAGTAAATTTTAAAGATTTATCTATAAAATAAACAAAAACAACTACATGCTTTATAAAGTTCATATAACTGTAATTTAATAGCTACACTTTCATAAAACACAACTAAACCCTCTCGATTTTTTTTTTAGAAATTAAGAAGGTTTCATTAGAGATTAAAAGGCTCTTTAAAAAAGGGGTTTCCTCCTTTACAGAATTATAAACAACTATATATTTGGCGTTTATAATTAAAACCCTTAACTTCATACACTTATAAAACCAGCAAAACAGTGTAACCTTTTAAAACAGGCGCTCCTTTTCTTTATGATAACCCTCTTTTTAATTGTGAAAAAGAAAATTACGAGCCAGAAATAACACTTACCAAAAGTTTGTATTCGCAAAAAAGAGTCAAATTAACCGATATTAAAGGCTTAAAAAACAAATTACCTACAAAATTAAGAAACACCTTTAAAGATAAAACAACCGACAAACTGAACGAAGCTATTTTTGATGAAGAAAATATCTCAGAAGTAATTGACACCTTAAACAATGCCAATTATTCTTTTAGTTTTATACTACCCAATGCAGCTGATGATGTATTTTATGAAGCTTTATCATGGATAGGATTAAGAAATACAGTAGCTTGGGGACGACACTCCTAATCAAGCATCCATAAACACAACAATAACAAATGCTATAGCAAATGAAACTACAAATTGTACTAACTAATATTATATTTCTCTTTCTAAGTTTTATAAATTACGCACAAGAAATGCCTAAAGACACTATTTATTTTAACTTTGACAAAGAGTCTTTCTGTAAATATAAAGGATTGCCTTTAAAATGGAATAAAAAAAAAGGCACACAATTTAATTTATGTGGTGAAGCTGTTTTATTCAATCCCAAAAACTATAAGCCCGATACACTTTGTAACAAACATATAAAAGATTATAAAATTACAAAATTAAAGAACATTGACAGTTTAATGAGAAATTGGTATAAAAGGAACAAACCCTTACTAATTAAAAAATATGGCAAATTACATCCTAGAAGTACCAATAAAAACAATAAATTTATAACATATATTATAGAAAAAAAGAAAGAATATTTTGTTATTTATCGAGTTTTTTGGAGAAATCAAGGAATTTAATAAATACAAACTATAATCATGTATATAAAAATGGCAAAAATGCTATTTATACTTGGGCTAGTTTACCTTAACCAGAAAAAGATAGAATAAATAAGGTTATTTCAACTTATAAAAATACTAATAAAAATGAAAATTGTAACTAAATGAAAAAGTTAATTTTAATAACCATATTATTAATTCCTTTTTTTGTTTTATCTCAAACGAAAAAAAAAGAAATAGTTTATTTACTGTTTAATGAAAATAAAAAGGAAAAATGTAAGATTCAAGTTGAACAAAATTATGAAAATAGTAAAGGAGTTGATTATGTTAAAAGGTTTCGAAAAAAAACAAATAAAAATGAAGTTTATTTTAGTGTTTGTAATGAGGATTTTATATATACAAAAGGTATCTCAAAAACAGATACTTGTTCCATAAAAGCTTTAAAGAACATAAAAATTGTTTCTTTAGATTACCTTTTAAAAAAATATTATACTGATAATGAACTTAAACATCATGTTTTTAAGAAGATCTATTTTATAGAAAAAATAAATGAAACCAAAATTGTAAAATATGAAGTGTATTGGAGTGGAGAATGGTCAACTAAAAATTAGATACAAACACATACTAAATATAAACATAATAGTTCTTTAAAATTAGCTACACTTTTATAAAGTGTGGCTGATTCTTTACGTTAGAGGCTACGTAATTTGTTTGAGGTATACCAAATCAAGAAACAAGTTGCACACCATCTACGGAGCTTAGTCAAAGCAGAGAAACTCTCAGACTATTCCTTAAACCAACCAGCATATTTTATATAATTATTGGCAATTCTATCAATCTCTCCTGAAATTAATTCTTCAGAAATATCTTTTACTTTTTTGGCAGGTACCCCTGCATAAATACTACCACTCTCTACATGGGTATTCTTTGTAACCACTGCGCCTGCAGCAATAATACTGTTGCTTTCTACTACACAATCGTCCATAATAATGCTTCCCATACCCACCAAAACATTGTCTTTAATAGTACAACCATGTACAATGGCATTGTGCCCAATCGATACATTATTACCAATTGTTGTGGGCGATTTTTGATAGGTTGCATGGATCACAGCACCGTCTTGAATATTCACTTTATCGCCAATTTTTATGTAATGTACATCACCACGAATTACAGCATTGAACCAAACACTACATTGTTTTCCGAAAGTTACATCGCCAACAATAGTCGCATTTTCTGCCACATAACAATCTTCAGGAATTTGTGGACGTTTTCCGTTTACAGGTTTTATAATTTGCATGCTATTTTATTTTTAATCGGTAGCCAATATTCAATTTATTAGTTACCAAATTATTCAATTTTTTTAGTGTTTCTACAGTTGTTTCAAATCGTTTTGCCAAAGAATATAAAGTATCTCCTTTTTTAATGACGTAATGTGTTTTTGTTATTTTTTCAGTAAAAACCCTTTTGTTTTTACTTGGTTTTACATCTTTCCATTTCAGTTTATCAAACTCGTATAAGCGATAATTTTTGATGATTTTAATCAATTTCTTCGGATATTTTCTATCAGTTGCATATCCTGCTTTTTTCAATCCTTTTGCCCATGCTTTATAGTTTTTTTTACCTAATTTAAATAAAAAACTATATCGTTTTCTGGTGCTTAAAAAAGCCGAATGGTCTTTGTAAGATGTGGCAACATAGGTATATTTCCTAAAGCATTCTCCCTCTTCATCATCATCATGATATACTCTTTCTCCTCTCCATTTTTTATGACATTTTATTCCAAAGTGATTGTTCGATTTTACTGCTAATTCACTTCTACCACTACCTGATTCTAAGATTCCTTGTGCCAAGGTAACACTTGCAGGGATCTTATATTTGTGCATTTCTCTAACTGCAATTGGCGCATATTTTCTAATATACTGTAAAGTATATTTATTTAAATTACTGTTTTTACGTTGCAGTTTACGAACGTGTTGTATTTGTTTTACCGAAGGTAAATCGGTAGGTTTTGGCTCTAGAACAATAATGCTCGGTCTCTTTTTAATCGTTTTTTTAGACGAACCACAACTAACAAATAATAACGATAAAACGATAATTGATAAAACTGATTTTAATTGCATTAAATACTTATTAATTGTTGCTGTTTTTGTTTTAACTTTTGATTAACCCCTTCTATTCCCTGTAAACCACCTGTATGAATCAGTAAAATTTTACTGTTTTCTGAAAAATGATTTTTATTGATTAAATCTACAATTCCGAATGCCATTTTACCTGTATAAATAGGGTCTAACGGAATACCTGTTTCTTCTTTAAATTGATTTACAAACTCAATTAATGCTGAATTATATTTCCCGTAACCTCCAAAATAATACTCGTTCTCTAAACTCCAATGATCATTCCGTTTTGTGTATTTTTTAATTTCATCGGATAAAAAATTGCCTTTTAACGCAGGAAATCCAATTACTTTTTGATGATTCTCTATCGAGTTTATCAATCCTGCAATCGTGCCTCCAGTTCCTACTGCACAACAAATATAATCGAATTTAACATCATCTTTTGTTAAAATTTCTTCGCAACCTTTTATTGCTAAATCATTTGTTCCTCCTTCTGGAACTAGATAAAAATTACCAAATTCTTCTTCTAATTGATTGATAAAACTTTCTGATATTTTCTCTCTATATGCAACTCTCGAAACAAACTTAAATTGCATTCCGTTTCTATGAGCTTCTCGTAACGTTTCATTACCTGCTAACGTTTTTTCAATATCTTTTCCTAACTCATCACCACGAATTACACCAATAGTTTTAAAACCAGTTTCTTTTCCTGCTACCGCTGTTGCTACAATATGGTTAGAAAATGCTCCACCAAAAGTTAATAAAGTCTCTTTTTTTTGATGTTTTGCTGCTGCAATATTATATTTTAATTTCCTGAATTTATTACCCGACACAAATGGATGAATTTCATCTTCTCGTTTTACAAAAAGCTGTACTTTTTTATCTTGTATTGAAGATAAAAACACTTGTTGAGTTCTTATATTTTTATGTTTTGTAAACATCTTTTATCCCTTCTCAAGGAAATTTATTACTTTGTAATATTCTTAGCATTTTACTTCTAAGAGATTCATGCTTTCTCAGGAATGACAAAATCACTTTTAAACAAAACGTTCAATCTGTCCTTCAATCACTTCCCATTCTTCCATCAAAGCATCTACTTTTGCTTTTTTTGCTTTGTAATTTTTAAAGAAATTTGGTTGTGCCGAAACTCCGTCGTAATCTTGTGCTAATTCTAAATCTATTTTCTCAATAACCACCTCTAAATCAGCTATTTCTGTTTCTATTTTGCTCAGTTTATTTTTAAACTTTTTTAATTCTTTTTCCTGCTCTTTAGACAACTGATAATCATCCTTTTTAACAGTCTCTTTATTAACTTTTACAACTGTTCTTTTTTCTGCTTCACGTAAATTTTCAATTTTATGCTGTTCTAAGAAATAATCAATATCACCTAAATATTCTTTAATTACTTTGTCTTTAAAACCATATACCGTTGTGGTCAATCCCTGTAAAAAATCTCTATCGTGCGATACTACAATCAATGTTCCGTTAAAGTTTTTTAAAGCTTTTTTTAATACATTTTTTGAAGCCATATCTAAGTGATTTGTAGGCTCATCCATAATCAACACATTGAATGGAGACAGTAACAACTTACATAAAGCCAGTCGATTACGCTCACCACCAGATAAGACTTTTGCTTTTTTATCAACCGTATCTCCACTAAACAAAAACGAGCCTAACATATCTCTAACTCGCATTCGGTTAGTGTCTGAAGCAGCATCTTCCATAATTTCTAAAACCGTTTTCTCAGGTGGCAATTCTTCTGATTGATTTTGAGCAAAATATCCTATTTCTACATTATGACCTAGTTTTAGATTTCCTGTAAACGGAATTTCGCCCACCATCATTTTTGCTAACGTAGATTTTCCTTGTCCGTTTTGCCCCACAAAAGCAATTTTACTGTTACGTTCAATCAATAAATCTACATTTTCTAATACATGATTATCTCCGTAGCTTTTAGATAAATTCTCTGCTTCCACAATAATTTTTCCTGGTTCTTTAGAAATAGCAAAACGAACATTCATTGCTGCATTATCATCCTGATCTACTTCAATCAACTCTACTTTATCTAATTGCTTCATTAACGATTGCGCCATCGAAGCTTTGCTTGCTTTTGCTTTAAATTTATTAATTAAATGTTGCTTCTGTTTAATTTCTTTTTCTTGATTTTTTTGAGCTTGCAACTGCTTTTCCTTTATTTCTCCTCGCAATAATAAAAATTGTGAATATGGTTTCTTATAATCGTAAATTTGACCAAGAGAAATTTCAATCGTTCTGTTGGTTACATTGTCTAAGAACATTTTATCGTGCGATACCAAAACCACCGCACCAACATATCCTTTTAAGAAGTTTTCTAACCAAATAATCGACTCGATATCTAAGTGATTTGTCGGTTCATCTAGCAATAAAATATCATTGTTTTGTAATAGTAATTTTGCCAATTCTATTCGCATTCTCCATCCTCCAGAAAAAGTATCAGTTAATTTATCAAAATCTTTACGCTGAAACCCTAAACCTTGTAAAATTTTCTCAGTATTTCCTTTGTAATTGTAACCTCCTAACAACTCATACCGATGCGTATCATCTGTTAAATCAATAATTAACTGACTATAACTTTCGCTTTCGTAATCTGTCCTTGTATTTAACTGCTCGTTAATTTCATCAAGTCTATGCTCAATTTCTTTAATCTCTTCAAAAGCTTGATACGCTTCTTCTAAAATAGTTCTTCCTTCTACAAAATCGATATCTTGACGTAAAAATCCCATTCGAATATCTTTATCAAAAGCCATGGTACCACCACTACTTTCAATATCTTTAGAGAGTACTTTTAATAAAGTAGATTTTCCTGCACCATTCTTTCCTATCAAACCAATTCTATCACCTTTATTCAATTTAAAAGTGATACCAGAAAACAATTCTGAGCCTGCAAAAGAAACGGTTAAATTATGTACGTTTACCATAAATTATTGTGTAATTGTATAACTTTGTAACAACTGTTACTTGCTATCTTTAATTTTTTATTGATTTTTGTGCAAATCTACAAAAAAACAACACGCTGTAATTAGTATTTAAGAGCAATCTATTATGTTTAAAAAAGGAGATAAATTATATAGTATTTTAAAAGGAAAATGTCCGAAATGCCATGAAGGTGATTTTTTTAAACACAAAAAGACATTCAACCCTATAAAGTTTTCTGAACTGCACGAAAACTGTCCGAATTGCAACTTAAAATACATGATTGAGCCTTCCTTTTTTTATGGAGCAATGTATGTAAACTACGGAATTACCGTTGGTTTGTCTATCATTACTTTTTTGATTACAAATTTGATTTTCAATTTCTCTTTGCTACAGAGTTTTGCAGCAATTATCATTATCTTAATCCTTTTAGCACCAATTAATTTACGTTTTTCTAGAGGAATTTGGATAAATATGTTTATTAATTACGATGCTAATTCTAAAAAGAAAAAATAGCAGTCATTTTTTACATACAAAAAAATCACACCAAAAAGGTGTGATTTTTTTTAATCTAACTTTAGGGGAAGTCTTTCTAATCTACATTATCATGTAAAAAAGAATTGTTAGATTTTAAGTGAATACCCTCATTATCATCTGTTTTTAAAACAGTTTTTGTTTTACTGATAAATGCATTTGTTGCGTCTAAATCTACCCCCATTCTTTTATAGGCAGGTTGACGCTCAATTTCATCAATATTTTTAGTCATATGATCGGTAAATTTGTAATTGAATCTTTTCATCTTTTCAATACGCTCATCCGTTCGGTTTTTTAATTCAGAAATAGTGATATCTAACGGAGAAACTTCTAAGCTCTCTGTTTTTATTTTATTGATTTCTACTTGAGGTTCTGATGTTTTTAATTCAAATCTCAATTCTTCTTCAACTTTTTTAGAACTAGTAATTGCAGAACTTTTACCAATAGTTGGTTGCGCATCAAAATCTTCTAAAACGTGTATTTTCTCTACCGCTGTTTCTTTTTTAGCAAACATGTCATCAAATAAATCTACTTGATTTTTATCTGCTGCAGTAACTTCTTCGGAAGAGTTTAATGGCAAATCAAACAATAAATCTGTATCTAATTGTGCTGGCTTTTCATCTTCAATAACTTTATCTACAACTGGGGTTGCATTGGTAATTACAAAATCGTCTTCAGAGATAATTTCTGGCATAACTTCATCAAAAACAACATCAATATTACTAATAGTTTCTGATGTTTGAATCAAAACATCTTTATTTTCTACTTCATCTTCTTCTAAAAGATGTATAATTTTATCTTCAACTTTACCTGTAAGCTCATCGTCTAAAGTTGGAGATTTTGTGATTGTTTTTTTAGAAAAATCAAACGTAGCTTTCTGCTCATCTTCTAATGTGTGAATAATTTTTTTAGCTTCTGCATTACTAATGCTACTTTGCTGATCTGCTGCAAAACCTGTAGCTACAATCGTTACAGAAATTGCATCTTCTAAAGTATCATCTTCACCAATTCCCATAATAATATTGGCATCAAAACCTGCTTCTGTCTGAATATAGTCGTTAATTTCTCCTATTTCATCTAATGTAACTTCATCTACTCCAGACACAATTAACAACAACACATTTCTGGCTCCTGTAATTTTATTATCATTTAATAACGGAGAATCTAAAGCATTTACAATAGCACTTTTAGCTCTTTTCTCTCCTGATTCTTTGGCAGAACCCATAATTGCTGTTCCGCTATTAGACAATACTGTTTTCGCATCATGCAAATCAATATTCTGTTTGTAATGGTGTGTTATTACTTCTGCAATTCCTTTTGCTGCGGTAGATAGTACTTCGTCTGCTTTCGAAAAACCTGCTTTAAAACCAAGGTTTCCGTACACTTCACGCAGTTTATTATTGTTAATTACAATTAGAGAATCTACATTTTCTCGCAAAGTATCAATACCATCTTGTGCTTGTTTTGAGCGTCTTTTTCCTTCAAACTGAAAAGGCAGCGTAACAATTCCTACTGTTAAAATCCCCATATCTTTGGCAATTTTTGCAATAATTGGTGCAGCTCCAGTTCCTGTTCCTCCACCCATTCCTGCAGTAATAAATACCATTTTGGTTTGAGTGTTTAACATTTCTTGAATCTCTTGCATGCTTTCTTTGGCAGCTTTTTCTCCAACTTCAGGGTTTGCACCTGCACCTAAACCAGCAGTTAAATTAACTCCTAACTGTATTTTATTTGGTATTGAACTACTGTCTAAAGCTTGCGCATCTGTATTACAGATTACAAAATCTACGCCTTTTATATGTTGTTTAAACATATGGTTTACAGCATTACTTCCACCGCCACCAACACCAATTACTTTTATGGAATTAGATTGTGTTTTTGGCATGTCAAATGAGATGTTTTCAAATTCTGAACTCATAATAACGTTTATCTTTTTATAGTTTATTAATATATTTTTATTCTGCGTTGTCTAAAAAATCTTTCAATCCGTCGGTAAACTTTTCGAAAAAAGATTTCTTTTTCTTTTTAGGTTTTGTTTTTTTCATAACCTCCTCTACTTCAATATGTTCTGTTACATCATTTTCAGCTGATGTTTCTACAACATCAACCACCTCATCTTCAGGTAAGTTTTTCAAACCCTCTATTATCAATCCTACGGCTGTTGCATATGCCGGACTTGATAATGCTTCTTCAGAATCTCCTGCCAAATGTTCATTCGGATAGCCAATTCTTGCATCCATACCTGTAATATATTCTACCAATTGACGTAAATGATTCAATTGAGATCCTCCACCAGTTAATACAATACCAGCTATCAACTTCCCTTTTGACGTTTCGTGTCCGTAATTTTTAATTTCTAAATACACATGTTCAATAATTTCTTGTACTCTTGCATGTATAATTTTAGAAAGGTTTTTTAAGGTAATTTCTTTCGGTTCTCTTCCTCTTAACCCAGGAATCGAAACAATTTCTGTTTCTTTATTTTCTCCAGGCCACGCAGAACCAAACTTTATTTTTAATAATTCTGCTTGTTTTTCTATGATAGAACAACCTTCTTTAATATCTTCCGTAATCACATTTCCTCCAAACGGAATGACAGCTGTATGACGGATAATACCATCTTTAAAAATAGCTAAATCTGTGGTTCCACCTCCTATATCAATCAAGGCAACACCTGCTTCTCTTTCTTCTTGACTTAATACTGCCGATGCTGAAGCTAAAGGTTCTAATGTAATATCTGCCAAGTGTAAACCTGCACTTTTTACACATCTACCAATATTTCTGATAGACGAAACTTGCCCTACAACTACATGAAAATTAGCTTCTAACCTTCCTCCATACATCCCGATAGGCTCTTTGATATCTGCCTCTGTTTCTACCTTAAAATCTTGTGGCAATACATGGATAATTTCTTCTCCTGGCAACATGACCAATTTATGTACTTGATTTACCAAATTATCAATATCATGCTCGTCAATTACTTCTTCTGCATTTCCTCTAGTAATATAATCACTATGGTGTAAACTCCTAATATGCTGACCAGCAATACCCACAACAACATTGTCTATTTTTTGTCCAGAAACACTTTCTGCCTCTTCTACTGCTTGTTGTATCGATTGAATAGTCTGTGTAATATTACTCACTACACCTCTTTTTACACCTAAACTTTTTGCCTTACCAATTCCTAAAATTTCTAATTTATCGTATTCATTCTTACGACCAATCATGGCAACAATTTTGGTTGTTCCGATATCTAAACCAACTGCTATTTTATTGTTTTCCATTTTGATTTATTTTGTGCACACAACTTGGTTGTGAAATTTTAAATTTATTGTCTTGTACTGTTTTATCGTTTTATCTAAAAATGCCTTGTTATAAAATGCTCTCAGCTTTTTAAACTTTAACGCTACGTTATCTAATTTACCGAAGTCGATTTTATAATTGCCACTTCGAACTGTAAACTGATATTCATTTTTATTAAATCTTTGGATACCAACAATCTCTTTCTTTAAAAAATTATCAGCTAAAATTACATTCATTAATTCTGTAACTTTCACTACATCTTCTTTTTTCTCAACACCAAAAACCAACGGAACCCTTGCCGAATAACTATCAGACAAAGGAATATATACACCCTGCTTATCAACATAATAAGAGTTGTTTTTTGCAACAATTCTTAGGATTGGTGTTCGCTGTTTTATAATTGATTTTAACTCACCATCTATCGTTACATAAACAACAGCTTCCTCAACATACGGGTTCTTCAAAACCTTTGCTTCTAAACCGTATAAATTTAAGGTAGATTTTGGTTGATTTTTAAGTGATTTTTGTTTTTGTATTAACAATTTATCAACCATTTTGTGTGTCAAAAAATGAGTATAATTCCCTGTAAACTCAATCGTAACTTTTGTTATTTTTTTCTGCTGATTTCTTTTTGATGTAAAGCCATACAAAAACCCTAACAAAACCAATAAAATCAGTACCAAAACATATTTTATGTATTGTTTTAATTTCATCATTTTCTTATTGATTTTAATTCATTCGTAACATCATTTACCAAAACTCCGATATCTCCTGCACCCAACATTACAATGATTTTTGCGGATGATTCTTTGATATTTTTAATTAAATTCTCTTTAGATGTTAACATCTTTTTCTCTAAATCGATTTTTTCTAACAACCAAGCGGAATTTACGCCTTCAATTGGCAACTCTCTTGCAGGATAAATATCTAATAACAACAACTCATCGAATTTTGATAATGCCGAAGCAAAATCAGCTACAAAATCTTGCGTTCTACTAAATAAATGCGGTTGAAAAACTGCCAATACTTCTTGATTCGGATACATTTCTCTGACCGAATGTTCTACGGCATTTATTTCTGTTGGATGATGTGCATAATCATCAATCAAAACCAAATCATCCGTTTTAATTTTATACGAAAATCTACGCTGTACCCCTTTAAAAGTTCGCAGACTTTCTTTGATGTTTTCTAACGGAATTCCATATATATTTGCCATAGCTAGTGCTGCTAAGGCATTCATTATATTGTGTTTTCCTGGTAAATAAAATTCAATATTTTTAATAATTTCCGAGGGTGTTTGTACATCAAAAACATAGACTCCACTTGCTATTTTTAAATTGAAAGCTTTATAATCTGCCTTTTCATTCACAGCGTATGTCAGTCCTTTTAAAGGCAACCCTTTGGCAACAATTAACGTGTCTGAAACCTTATCAGCAAAATCTGCAAAAGCTTGCAACAAAGCCTCATGATTGCCATAAATATCTAAATGATCTGCATCCATAGAGGTTATGCAAGCAATATTTGGAGATAATTGCATAAAAGATCTATCAAACTCATCTGCCTCTACCACAGAAATTGTATCGCCTCCAAGAATTAAATTTGAATTGTAATTTTCTGCAATCCCTCCTAAAAATGATGTGGCATTACTCGGCTGCATAATATGCCCTAAAATAGACGATGTTGTTGTTTTTCCATGCGTACCTGCAACTGCTAAACAGAATGTATTTTCAGTAATTTTTCCTAAAATTTCTGCACGTTTTAACACGGTAAAACTATTTGATTGAAACCAAGATAATTCTGAATGCCTTTTAATTGCAGGAGTATAAATAACCAACGTATTCTTAGCATCTAAAAACAACTCTGAAACTTCCTTTACATCATCTTTATAATGAATATCAATACCTAAACCTTCTAAATTTTTGGTAATTTTTGTAGCTGTTTTGTCATAACCCGCTACATTTTTTCCGTTCGCAACAAAATAGCGTGCAATTGCACTCATACCAATACCACCGATGCCGACAAAATACACGTTATGTATGGTTTTCAAATTCATTTATTCTGACTTTATTTTTATCAATTTTTCAATTTCATTTACAATGGCACTGGTTGCATTTGGCAATGCCAATTCGTGTATATTTTCACTTAAACTCTGCTGTTTTCCTTTATCTTTTAACAAGGTTTCAAATACAATTGAAAAAGTATCTAATTCATTTTCCTTTAGTAAAATCGCTGCATGTTTATCTGAAATAGATTTTGCGTTTTTTGTTTGATGATCTTCTGCCACATTCGGGCTTGGAATAAAAATAACAGGTTTCCCTACAATACATAACTCTGACACAGAACTTGCACCTGCTCTAGAAATAATAATATCTGCAGCTGCATACGCATAATCCATTCGATTTAAAAACGAATGTACTTGTACATTTTCTAAACTATCGTGTTTTTTATATTCATCAATATATAGTTTACCGCATTGCCAAATAATTTGTACTTCTTGATTTTTAAAAAAATCTATTTGTGCTTTTATCAACTGATTTACTCTTCTAGCCCCTAAACTCCCTCCTAAAACCAAAATGGTTTGCTTCTTTTTATCTAACTCAAAAAACACTTTTGCATCGTCTCTTTTACGATGAATCGATAACAAATCTTGCCGAACAGGATTTCCTGTTTTTATGAGTTTATCCGCAGGGAAAAATCGTTCTAAATAATCATATGCAACACAAATTTTATGTGCTTTTTTACTCAATAATTTATTGGTAATTCCTGGGTATGAATTTTGTTCTTGTAGTAAAGTCGGTATCCTTTTTCTGCTTGCCATTATCAATGTAGGTCCGCTAGCAAAACCTCCTGTTCCTATTGCAATGTCTGGCTTAAATTTTTTGATAATTTTACTCGCATTCCACAAACTATTGATTAATTTAAAAGGGAAAGAGAGATTTTTTAAGGTCAGCTTTCTTTGAATTCCTGAAATCCAAAGCCCTTTAATTTCATATCCCGCTTGTGGTACTTTTTCCATTTCCATTTTATCTTTTGCTCCCACAAATAAGAATTTTGCCTCTGGATATCGCACCTTTAATTCATTTGCAATCGCAATTGCTGGATAAATATGTCCGCCTGTTCCACCTCCACTAATTATGATATTAATCGATTGCTTCATGTAAAATATCTAAAGGATTATCATCTAAAATTTCTTCTTCGGTTTCTTCTTTGGATGCACTTACACTCAAAATCATTCCGAGCGCAAAACAGGTCATCCAAATAGAAGTACCACCACTACTAATTAAGGGTAATGTTTGTCCTGTTACTGGAAAAAGATTGGTTGCCACCGCCATATTTATAGTCGCTTGAAAAATAATTGGAAACCCAACCCCAATAACCAATAATGTTCCGAAAATAGTTGTTGTTTTTTTGACCACAATAAAAATTCTAAACAAGAGAAGAAAATAAATAAACACAATAATCAATCCGCCGATAATACCGTATTCTTCAACAATAATGGCATAAATAAAATCGGATGAAGATTGTGGTAAAAAATTCTTTTGAACACTTTTACCTGGTCCTTTTCCTACAATCCCTCCAGTTGCAATTGCTATTTTTGCTTTTTCTACTTGATAATTTTCTTTTCCGCTAGTGTCAGAAAAACTTTCTATTCTACTTTGCCAAGTTTGTACTCTGTTTGGCATTGCATCAGGAAATGCTTTTGCAATTAATACAAATAAAGCTAATATTAAAAAACCCATTCCTAAGATATAGCCGATGTATTTTATCGGATAACCTCCAATAAACGTTACCAACAAAATCATGCTAAAAATAATGGCTGTGGTAGAAAAATTGGCGGGTAAAATTAATATTAAAATAAGCGCAACTGGCAACCACAATTGCCATAAACTTTCTTTAAAAAGAATTTCTTTTTCTTTATTTTTTGCCAAATATCTTGCTACATATACCATTAACACTAAACCTGCTGCTGTTGATGTTTGAAAACCAACACCTACAAACGGAATCCGAATCCATCTACTTGCATTTGCGCCTCCAATGGTAGTTCCTTGTGCCAATGTAACTATCAGTAGTAAAATAACTACAGGTAATAATAGTACAGAGCCTCCGCTAAAATATCTGTACGGAATTTTATGCACTCCGTAAATAATTGCGAAACCCATAATTAATAATACCATATGCTTTATTAAATACCCAAAAGTAGAACCCGAACCAACAACATATACCAAGTTTGTACTTGCGCTGTACACTGGCATAAATGAGAAAATTGCCAAAATAGCCACAATTGCCCAAATGGTTCTGTCTCCTTTTATATGTTGAAAAATGGTATTCATTTTATAGTTCTCTTACCGCTTTTTTAAATTGACGACCTCTATCTTCATAATTTTCAAACAAATCGAAACTTGCACAAGCTGGCGATAACAATACTGTTTCTCCTCTTTCTGCTATTTTATGTGATACTTTTACAGCTTCTTCTGCTCCTACAGTCTCTACAATTAAATCGACCACATTGCCAAAAGTTTCTATAATTTTTTGATTGTCTAAGCCCAAACACACAATTGCTTTTACTTTTTCTCTTACCAAAGGCATTAGATCTGTATAGTCATTTCCTTTATCTACACCTCCTACAATCCAAACTGTTGGGTTTTTCATACACTCTAAAGCATAAAATGTGGCATTTATATTGGTTGCTTTACTATCGTTTATATAGGTAATTTCTCTTACTTTTTTTACGTTCTCTAAACGATGTTCTGCACCTTCAAAACTAGACAAACTCTCTTTTATAGATTGCTTTCTAACCTGTAATAATTGAGCTGCCATAGTTGCAGCCATCGCATTTTTTGTATTGTGTTTTCCTTGTAATATTAAACTAGAAATTGGCATAATAAATTCTTGGTTATTTATGTTTGTTATTATATTATCTTCTCTTAAAAACGCTCCGTATTCCAATCTTCTTTCTATAGAAAACGGGACTAATTTTGCATTTGTTTCATTATTTTCTAACCATTTACGAATGGCTGTATCATCTGCATCGTAAATCAAAAAATCGTTTTTTGTTTGATTTTTAGTAATGCGAAATTTTGATGCAATGTATTTCTCAAAATCATACTCATATCTATCTAAATGATCTGGTGATATGTTAGTAATCATTGCAATATGTGGTGCAAATTTCTCGATTCCGTCTAACTGAAAACTACTCAATTCTAATACATAATTTTTATAAGACTGTTTTGCCACTTGCTCCGCAAAACTATCGCCTATATTTCCTGCAACTCCCACATCTATACCTGCATTTTTTAAAATATGATGCGTTAACATTGTTACCGTTGTCTTTCCATTTGACCCTGTTATTCCTATAATATTTGCATCTGTGAATTGCACTGCAAACTCAATTTCTGATAGTACAGTAATTCTTTTTTCCTTCAATTTTTTAACAAGTGCTACTTTATCCGGAATCCCAGGACTTTTCATGACCAAATCAGCATTTAAAATCTTTGATTCAGTGTGTTGATGCTCTTCAAAATCAATTTTATAATCTAAAAGAACTTTTTTATATTTTTCTTTGATGTTTCCTTTATCAGAAACAAAAACGTCATAGCCTTTTTGCTTTCCTAAAATAGCAGTTCCTACACCACTTTCTCCTCCACCAAGTATTACCAACCTCTCCATTTATCTAAGTTTCAATGTAACAATTGCCAATACTGCAAATAGGATTCCTACAATCCAAAATCGAACTACAATTTTACTTTCGTGATAACTCATTTTTTGATAATGATGATGCAGTGGCGACATCCTAAAAATGCGTTTCCCAGCACCAAACTTCTTTTTGGTGTATTTAAAATAAGATACCTGTAAAATGACCGATAGGTTTTCAATCACAAAAATTCCTGCTAAAATTGGTAGCAATAATTCTTTTCTAATAGCAATAGCAATAACTGCTATAATTCCGCCAATAGTCAGACTTCCTGTATCACCCATAAACACTTGCGCCGGAAAGGTATTATACCATAAAAACCCTATCAATGCTCCTGCAAATGCCAATATAAAAACGGTCATTTCTCCAGAATTAGGGATGTACATGACATCTAAATAATCAGCAAAAATAATATTTCCCGAAACCCAAGCAAAAATTGCCAAAGCAATCACCATAATTGCAGATGTACCTGCTGCTAAACCATCTATTCCATCTGTTAAATTGGCTCCGTTAGAAATTCCTGTAACAATAAAAACGGTTACAAAAATGAATGCTATCCATCCATATTTTTCGAAACCATCACCTAAAAAAGACAACGCTTTTGAATAGTCTAACTCATTATTTTTAAAAAACGGAACGGTTGTTTTTGTTGATTTATGCGCCTCTCCAAAAACCAATTTTCGCCCGTTTGCTTGTTCTATTTGCTCACTTTTAGGCAATTGCTCTTTGATAATTACATCTGGATGAAAATACAACATTGCTCCTACAATAATACCCAAGCCAACTTGTCCTAGTATTTTAAATCGTCCCTTTAAACCCTCCTTATTTTTTCTAAAAACTTTGATATAATCATCAATAAAACCGATTAAACCCATCCAAATAGTGGTAATCAATAAAATAATGATGTAAATATTTTCTAATTTCGCCAATAGCAATACAGGAATTAATGTTGCTAAAATGATAATAATCCCTCCCATTGTTGGGGTTCCTGCTTTTTGTTTTTGCCCCTCTAAACCTAAATCTCTAATAGTTTCGCCAACTTGTTGTTTTTGTAAAAAATTGATGATTCTTTTTCCGAAAATTAAGGATATTAACAATGATAAAATAAATGCTGACGCGGCACGAAATGTGATAAACTGAAACAAACCTGCTCCAGGTATATCAAATTGACTATTTAAATATTCGAACAAATAATACAGCATTTTAGTTGGTTTTTAGTTGATTAAAATATTCGGTTACTACTTCAAAATCATCAAAATGAGAGCGAACTCCGTTTGTTTCTTGGTAATTTTCGTGCCCTTTTCCTGCAATGAGAATAATATCATTAGTTCTCGAAAACTTACACGCTGTTTTTATCGCTTGTTTTCTATCTAAAATTGAAAGTGTTTTCAACTCATTTTCTGGTAAAACACCTGCCTCCATTTCATCAATAATTGTTTGCGGATTTTCTGTCCTTGGGTTGTCTGATGTAAAAATAGCCTGTGTACTTAATTGCGAAGCAATATGTGCCATTTTAGGTCTTTTGGTTTTGTCTCTATCGCCGCCACAACCCACAACAGTAATTACTTTTTCACTCCCTGTCCTAATATCATTGATAGTTTTAAGCACATTTTTTAATGCATCTGGGGTGTGCGCATAATCTATAATTGCGGTAACTCTATCCTCAGAAATGGTGTATTGAAAACGCCCACTTACGCTTTCTAACTCACTCACAATTCGTAAAATTTCTAATCGTTCTAAACCGAGTAGTTCTGCTGTACCAATAATGGCCAAAAGATTATATATATTAAATTCTCCTATTAATTTTGTCCAAACATCAATCCCATCCATAGAAATTAATGTCCCAGAAAAACGTTTTTCTAAAATTTTTGCTTTAAAATCTGCTATCGTTTTTAATGCGTAAGTTTTTTGAATTGCGTTGGAGTTTTGTAACATGAAATCTCCATTTTTATCATCTACATTTATCAACCCAAAAGATGTTTTTGGCAAGTCATCAAAAAATACTTTTTTCACATCTCTATACTCAGCAAATGTTTTGTGATAATCTAAATGATCATGTGATAAGTTTGTAAAAACGCCTCCTGCAAAACTTAATCCTTGAGTTCTTTTTTGATGAATTCCGTGAGAGCTTACTTCCATAAAACAATATGCAACCCCAGCAGCAACCATTTTAGCTAAATATTGATTAATTGTTACTGAATCTGGTGTGGTATGTGTCGCTTTAAATTCGGTTTTATCCACTAAAATTTTTACAGTAGATAACAAACCAACTTTATACCCTGCTTTTACAAATAACTGATACAATAACGTAGCAATTGTTGTTTTTCCGTTGGTTCCTGTAATACCTACCAACTGTAATTTAGCAGATGGATTCTCGTAGAAATTGGATGCCATTATTGCCAAAGCCACATTAGAATCCGTTACTTTTATATAAGTAACCTTTTCTTCTTTCTCTTTAGGAAAATCTTCGCAAACTATTACTTTCACTCCTAAATTCATTGCTTTATCAATAAATTTATGACCGTCTACAATGGTTCCTTTTTGAGCAATAAACACATCGTTTTTAGTTGCTTTTCTTGAGTCGAAAACTAGCTGACCAATAGCAATATCCGTAGATCCATAAATTTCTTTTATAGATACGTTGTATAATATGTCTTTTAGGTTTTTCAACTAACTTAATTTTAAAATAATAATTGCCCCTTTACTAATTTTTTTTCCATTTTTAATAGACTGATAATTCACTTTTCCTGTCCCCGAAAACTGTACTTTTAAGCCGATATTTTCTAATAATGAAATAGCGTCCATACCAGACATTCCTCTTACATCTGGAACTATAGATGTTATTTTACTCAGTAAACTGTCGTATTTTTTATACTGCCTATTTATACTTGCAAACTCAGTTTTATTATCTATCAATTGGTTGTCAATTGGCGTTGTAGTATAAATTTTTTGAGCAATTTCTTTAAAAACAGGCGCCGCCACAATTGCTCCATAATACCCTTTTTCTTTCTTCGGATCATGAACCACTACAATACAACTGTATTTTGGGTTATCCACAGGAAAAAAACCTGCAAAAGATGCGATATAATGTTTACTTGAATAATGTCCGTAAATCGTTTTTCCGTTATCATCTTTGTGTTTCGGAATCCATTTTTTTGCCGTCCCAGTTTTTCCTGCCATCGAAAAATTTGGCGAATATATATTCTTTGCCGTCCCTTTAATAACTACATTTTCCATCATTTTTCTTACTTTTTTCAAAGCATCTGTAGAAGCAATTTTTTTATTTACAACCACTGTTTTAAAAACCTTTTCAATTTTATTTTGCTTTCTCAATTCTTTTACAAAACGTGGCTTAACCATTACACCATCGTTCGCTACAGCATTGTAAAACATTAAAATCTGTAGAGGGGTTACCGAAATGCCGTACCCCCAAGACATCCATTCTAAAGAAATACTACTCCAAACTTTACTTTTAGGATCCGGTATATATGGTTTTCCTTCTCCTTTAATTGTCAAACCAATTGGTTTTGAAAATCCGTAAGAATTGATTTTTTCGATAAATTTTTCTGGGTGAGCATCATAGTGTTTTCTGATAAGCTTTACCACACCTACATTAGACGAAACCTCAAAAGCTCTTGCTGCAGATATTTTTCCGTAACCGCCTTTATGAGAATCTTCAACCTTTCTTCTGTTGATAAAAATTCGTCCTTTTTCAGTATCAACAATTGTTGATGTATCAATCAACTTATCATCAATTGCAGCTAAATAACTTGCCAATTTAAAGGTAGAACCTGGCTCGTGCTTTTCCCAAACAGCATAATTTCTTTTCTCGTAATATTTTCCTTTTGAAGTTCTCCCAAGATTAGAAATTGCTTTGATTTCCCCTGTTTTCACATCCATTACCACAGCACAACCATGATCTGCCTCAAAATACTCTAACTGGCGCAACAAAGCGTGATGTGTAATATCTTGAATATTTACATCAATTGTTGTAATTACATCATGCCCATCAATAGGTTCTTTTTCATTCACATCATTGATAGGTTTCCATTGTCCTTTGGCTATTTTTTTCTTCCACCGCAAACCATTTTGCCCTTTCATATATGTTGCAAAAGCTCCTTCTATACCTGCTTCTCCTCTATAATCTTTATACCCAATGGTTCTTTCGGCAATTTTACCAATAGGCCTTGCTCTTACTGTTTTGTGTTCTGCTATAAAGCCACCTCTATACACTCCTAATTTAAAAATTGGAAACTGTTTCATCCGTACATAATCATTGTACCCGACATTTCTGGCAATCAACAAATACCTCTTTTTCCTCTTTTTTGCATTCCTTAATTTCTGTTGATAAAACGAGGTTGATTTTCCTAACATCTTAGAAAGTGATTGAGATAAAGCCACTACATTTTTTTCGAAAACAGTACTTTTTACTGCAACAACATCCATTCTAATAGTATATTTAGACATTGAGGTTGCTAACAAATTCCCGTCAGAAGCATACACATTTCCTTTGTTAGCATATACCGTATCTCGTTTGATAGTTCTTTCGGCGGAAAGCTTTCTGTAAACATCACCATCTTTACCGAATTGAATGGAAGCCACTCTTATAATAATAATTACTAAAAAAAGCGTCATAAAAGCAGCTACAATGTAGAATTTTGTAAGTATGCTTTTTTTTTGAGTTGCCAATTTTATTACTTTTTATAAATTACTTTTATTTTTTTTGGGGGTATTTTTGCGGATTTTAATCCTAAACTTTTCACTTTATCTCGAATATTAGATTCCATTTTCATCCGCATCAAAACAGTTCCAGTATCTACATATTCAGCTCTCAGTTCTCGTTTTTTCTTATTCAACTCTGAAACTTGAATAACCTTTTTATCAATACTATGCGCACTATAAATCATCAGTAACAACAGCGATACAACAAAAATGATAATGCGCCAATTTTTAAAAGCAGTTTCATCTGTTAGAAAACTTCCTCTAAGAAAATCGTACACATTTTTTTTAGTGTTAGACATTGTTTTCTTTTACTGTTGCAATTCGTAACTTAGCGCTGCGTGCCCGATTGTTTTGTTTAATTTCCTCAGGGGCTGGAATAATCAACTTTCCGATTTTTTTTAAAGGAACACTACTATTTCCAAAAAAATCTTTTTCGGGCTCGCCGCTAAATAATCCTGTTCTTATAAACCTTTTCACCAATCTGTCTTCTAAAGAATGGTAAGAGATTACACTTAATCTTCCGTCTGTATTTAAAAGTTTTGGCGTTTGCATTAAAAACTCTTTCAATACCTCTAATTCTTGATTTACTTCAATTCGAATTGCTTGAAAAATTTGAGCCAATATTTTATGTTCTTTCGCTTTCGGCAAATGCAGTTTCAACACTTCTTTTAGCTGAAAACTTGTATTTATTTTCTCGTCACCTCTTGCTGCTACTATTGTCTTTGCCAATACTCTTGCATTTCTTAACTCACCATACTGAAACAATACATCTGACAATACTCCTTCTGAATACTTATTGACAATATGTTTTGCTGATATTTTAGAATCTTGATTCATTCTCATATCTAAATCAGCGTCAAAACGTGTAGAAAACCCTCTTTCTGCAACGTCAAACTGATGAGATGACACGCCTAAATCAGCCAAAATACCATCTACTTTTTGTATTCTATAGAATTTTAAAAACCGTGTGATGTACTTAAAATTTTCTGCAATCAATATAAAACGATCATCATCTATTCTATTTGCCTGCGCATCTGTGTCTTGATCAAAAGCAAATAACCTCCCGTTTTTTCCTAACCTTTTTAAAATCTCTTTAGAGTGCCCTCCGCCGCCAAAAGTTACATCTACATAAACTCCATCTTCTTTTATATTGAGTGCATCAATACTTTCTTGCAACAAAACTGGATTATGATAATTCATCTACATCGTTATTTCCCATTACTTCTTCTGCTAAATCAGCAAAATCTACTGTTGCATTATCTATTGCTTTTTCATATCGATTCTTATCCCAAATCTCAATAATATTTACTGCGGATGATAAGACAATCTGCTTTTCTATTCCTGCAAAATCTTGTAAATCTTGTGGAATTAAAATTCTACCAGAAGCATCTAATTCTACTATTTTTACTCCTGCGGTGAACCGACGAATAAAATCATTATTCTTCTTCACAAACCTATTTAGTTTGTTGATTTTACTCATCATTAAATTCCATTCTTGCATCGGATACAGTTCTAAACAAGGCTGAAATACCGCTCTTTTAATTACAAAACCCTCTTGTAACACCGTAGATAACTGCTTTTTAAAAGCAACCGAAAACATCAACCTCCCTTTGGCATCTGCTTTACATTCGTATGTTCCTATCAGGTTTATCATATTCTCAATTTATCTCTTGCAAAACCCAAAAATATAAATTTTTTACCACTTTTTACCACTTTTTACCACTTTGTTAATAACTATTCTTTTTTTAGTTAAAAAACTGACTCACAAGAAGGTTCGTCAATAAAAAACATCAGAAACAAGAACACTAAATATGTCATAAAAAAAAGGTACATTTGTGGTTAAGTCAAACTAACGATTTCAAATGACTGATATACTAAAAACAGAAGGGAAATTTACATACGCAGAAGCTGGCGAAGGGAAACCAATTATCGTTTTACACGGACTAATGGGAGCGTTGAGTAATTTTGATAAAACTTTTACTCATTTTTCTAAAAAAGGGTATCATGTTTTGATTCCTGAATTACCTTTATACACACTACCTTTGTTAAGAACTAATGTAAAACATTTAGCTAAATTTCTACATGATTTTATCGAGTACAAAAAACTAAAAAATGTTATTTTATTAGGAAATTCATTAGGCGGTCATATCGGCTTATATTACACAAAACATTACCCAAAAGATGTTAGCGCACTCATACTTACAGGGAGTTCTGGTTTGTACGAAAAAGCGATGGGAGATAGCTTTCCTAAAAGAGGTAATTATGAATACATTGCACAAAAAACAAGAGAGGTTTTTTATGATCCAGAGATTGCCACGAAAGAACTTGTAGATGATGTCTTTAGTATTGTAAACGATAGACGTTCCGTAATCAGAACTTTGTCAATTGCTAAAAGTGCGATTCGTCACAATATGGCAAAAGACATTCCGAATATGAAGCAACCTACTTGTTTAATTTGGGGAAAACACGATACCGTTACACCACCAGAGGTTGCAAATGGGTTTCATGATTTATTTCCTGATTCTGACTTGTTTTGGATTGATAAATGTGGGCATGCTGCAATGATGGAAAGACCTGAAGAATTCAATACAATTTTAGAAGATTGGTTTACCAAAAGAAACATCTAAACAACCCTTTTACTAATAAATCTTAAAAAATAGCTGTGAAAATTAAATCCGCAGAATTTGTGATGAGTAACAGCAATGTTACCAAAGCTCCCAAAGATAAAAAACCAGAATACGCTTTTATTGGACGCTCTAATGTTGGGAAATCATCCTTAATTAATATGTTAATGGAACGTAAAGGGTTGGCTAAAATTTCTGGAAAACCAGGAAAAACCCAACTTATCAATCATTTTATTATAAATGATCACTGGTTTTTAGTTGATTTACCTGGCTATGGATACGCTCAAGTATCTAAAAAGAAACGTGTTATTTTTCAGCATTTTATAGAAAATTATTTTAAAGAAAGAGAGCAGTTGGTCTGCACTTTTGTATTGGTTGATTCTCGTCATGACCCACAAAAAATTGACCTAGAATTTATGCAGTTTTTGGGCGAAAACCAAATTCCTTTTTGTATCGTTTTCACCAAAACTGATAAATTAGGAAGTTCTAAACTCAATAAGCAGCTAAATACGTACAAAAAGAAATTATCGCACACTTGGGAACCTATACCTACTTCTTTTATCACTTCTTCTGAGACAGGTTTGGGAAGAAAAGAATTCTTGGATTTTATTGACGGTATAAATAGTGATGTTGCAGACGATTTTAAGTAAGTTTAAAATATTATACTTATATTTGTAAACAGATATTTCTAATAGAATACTAATCCTTAAAATTTAAGAAAATGAAAAAATCTATCTATCTATCTATCTATCTATCTATCTATCTATAGTCCTGTTTTACTCCTGCAGCACAGATAATTTTATAGAAAATAGCACAACTACAACCCAAACAAGTTTTCATGACAAAATGTTTTTTGATTCAAACAACAATACAATTATCTTTGGTAATAAAGAAGATTTAAGAGAAGTTTATAATGCTTTTAAAAACAAAAACAGTGAGAATTTAAGATTTCTTAAAAAAAGTTATACCAATGGTTTTTTACCTTTAAGACCTATTGATAATTTAAGCGAAGAAGAGTATATTTCTATCTTAAAAGAAAAAAAAAATAAGGCAAATAGTAAAGGAATAAAAACACAAGATTATTTTGGAGAAAATATTATTTCTAATGATGATTTTGCAAGTTTATTAAATAATAAAGGAGAAATACAAGTAGGAGACTCTATTTTCAAATATACAGAAAAAGGGTTATTTATTACTCATAAAAATGATAGGTTATTATTAAACAACCTTCTTTCTTTATATGCTAAAAATGTCAATTCAAAAATAAAAACATACATTCCTAGTAAAACTTCAATTCCTAATTTTAATATTAGTCGTGTTAAACCTTGTTTAGACCAAGTGCAGAAAGCGAGGTATATTGAAAATATTTATTTTGATGATTGCGGTGGCGGAAGCGGTGGTGGTGGTGGATCTAACTCCACTAATGACACACCAAAGAATACTTCTAATTACAGTGTCTGCGTAAATACAAAAGATGATTGGGTAGACAACATTTTCGGAAGAACCTATGTTTGTGTTTATTATTTTAATAGTAAATACAAGTTAAGAACTATCTTTGCTGCTGAAGATTTTTATTTTTTTACTGATGTTTACGCTCAGGCTAAATTCAAGAAAAAAAGCTGGATAGGTTGGTGGTTTTCAAACAGAAGCGCAAGTACTGTCTATCTATTAAATAAAAAAATTATTCTTAAAACTAAAAGAGATTTAAGAAACCTTTTTATTATACCTCTTCCTTATGTAAACATAAATGATGTCAAGGAGGTTTTTAACAAAGTATATGCTTATTTTATAACGCATGAAAGTATGATATATTCATATGTTACTAATTTTTATAATTTTAAAAACAAAACCGAAACAAATTATATTACAGATTTTGATATTTTACAAACATTAACATCAACAAACACAACTCCACATACTCCCGTAAATTCTGTTACAAAACCATTAAATACAGTAGATTTTAATTTGAAAAATTTTTTTGGAAAGAAAATTAACAAAGCTATAACTGTTAATATACTTAGTTTACACCTTAATCTAAGTAATGAGCAAATTATAAAAATTTCTTATGATTTACTTAGAAACAACAGTAATACACATGTTGGACAAAATGAAACAGGAGCTGTAATATTCACATATCAAGACCCTAGAACAATGGAAGTAAGAGCCGTTGCATATACTTTATATGGAGAAAAAATTACTGTTCATAATCTTGCCGTAGCAAAAAGAGATTTTAATATTCCTAATAATTTCAAAATTGACGAATTAGTTTTTCTTTATAAATTCACTGAAAACAATAATACTGGAGAAACTAATAACTACATAGGATTAAAAGCAAAGTATTTAATTGATGTTGTTTATTCAGCAGACTTAGAGATAGAGTCTGGAGCAAAATACAATGGTCATTGGGGAGGTTCAAAATTTAAAGTTAATTTTTAAAAAACAATCATGAAAAAACAAGTTATTTTAATACTATTTTTTTTAGTTACAATTATAAGTTTTTCTCAAGAAAAGCTTAAAAAACAAACAAGAATAACTTTTAACTTTATAAGTATAGGAGTTGATTATGAATTTCCTGTTAACGACAAGTTTTTAATAGATTTTGGCTTTGGTATTGGTGCAGGAAACTCAATTAGAAAGACTATTTTAAATACAAACAAATTCTCTCCATCAATAACAACTTTTATACCTTTGAGACTTAAATCTGCTATTAAATACATTTACAACAGAAAAAAAAGGTTTCAAAAAGAAAAAAATAACACAAATAATTCTGGAAATTATTTATCATTTCAATTATTATATACCACTTCTCAAAAAGAACGAAATTTTATAAAACCAAGCTCTCCCAACAATGCACTTTTGACAGAAATTTTTTGGGGAATGCAACGCTCTTTAGGAGGAAACTGGCTGTTCGATATTCATTTTGGCTTAGGGTATGCTAAAGATTTTGACACCAAATTAGATAAAATATATCCCGCATTAGGGCTAGAGTTTTCTTACGTCATTTTTTAACTAAAAAAATAGTAACCTTTATAAGATACCGTACTATTTCATACAGTACGGTGTTTTTATTTTTTGTAGTTTTGAAAAAAAGTCTATAAAAATGCACTCCACCAAAGAAAATTTACAAATTTTACACGAAGATAATCACCTTATCATTGTAAATAAGCGTTCAGGAGATATTGTTCAAGGCGATAAAACAGGCGACAAACCTTTGAGCGATGTTGTAAAAGAATACATCAAACAAAAACACAACAAACCAGGAAATGTCTTTTTAGGCGTGGTTCACAGATTAGACAGACCCACTTCTGGCATTGTTATTTTCGCTAGAACTTCGAAATCTTTAGAACGGTTAAATAAAATGCTACGCGATAAAATAATTCGAAAAACATATTGGGCAGTTATAAAAAATCATCCGAAGAAAGAAAAAGACACACTTATTAGTTTTTTGAAAAAGAATCCGAAAAACAATAAATCGACTTCATATCACAAAGAAATTGACGGAAGTAAAAAGGCAATTTTACATTATAAGGTTCTCAAAAAATTAGAAAATTATTCTCTTTTAGAAATTGATTTAGAAACAGGAAGACATCATCAAATAAGAGTACAACTTTCATCTATCGGAAGCTCTATAAAAGGTGATTTGAAATACGGATTTAACCGAAGTAATAAAGACGGAAGTATTCATTTACATGCCAGAAAAATTGAATTTACACACCCCGTAAGTAAAGAAAATATTCACATAACTGCCCCAACACCCAAAGATGTAATTTGGGATGCTTGCCAGTAAAGTTGTATCTTTATCAAAAAAGACATTAGACTGCTTACGCTAATAGAAAAAAGAATAAAGATTTGTTTTTATACAACTAACAAACCACAGACTCTTAATAAAAAACACCAAAAATAAAATCTTTTGAAATAATTAATTTATGAACATTCCAAATATTTTACAACATCATAAAAAATTCTTTTCTACACAGAAAACAAAAGACATTTCTTTTAGAAAATTAGCTTTACAAAAACTTTTACAAGAACTTCAAAAAAGAGAAAAAGAAATTACAGATGCTTTATATCTCGATTTTAAAAAATCAGAATTTGAAGCTGTTTTAACCGAAACCGCTATTGTAATTTCTGAACTAAAACTCACTTTAAAAAAAATGAATTCTTGGGCAAAACCCAAACACATTACTCCTACTGTTTTAAACTTTCCATCATCTAGTAAAATTTACAGAGAACCCTACGGAACTGTATTGATAATAGCCCCTTGGAACTACCCTTTTCAATTGGCATTAGCCCCGTTAATTGGTGCTGTTGCTGCTGGTAATACTGTTGTTTTAAAACCCTCTGAACTAACACCGAACACGAGTAAAATTATTCATAAAATTATTACTACGGTATTCGAAAAAAACCATGTAGCAATTATAGAAGGTGGCGTTTCCGTTTCACAAGAATTATTAGCCCAATATTGGGATTATATTTTCTTTACAGGTAGTGTACATGTTGGTAAAATTATAGCAAAAGCAGCCGCAGAAAACTTAACCCCTGTTACTTTGGAATTGGGCGGGAAAAACCCTTGTATTATTGATGAAACTGCCAATTTAAAACTAGCCGCAAAACGAATTGTTTGGGGAAAATTTATCAATGCAGGACAAACGTGTATTGCTCCTGATTATTTACTAATTCACACCTCTGTAAAAGAAAAATTTGTTTCTTTTTTTAAACAAGAAATAGCCCATGCGTATGGAGAAAACCCGCAAGAATCTAACGACTATCCAAGAATTGTAAATCAGCGAAATTTTGATAGATTAGCCACTATGCTAAGCAACGAAACGTTTTTAGTTGGCGGTAAAACTGACAAAAACGATTTATATATTTCGCCAACTTTAATTGACCAACCTCATTTAGATAGCGAAGTAATGAAAGGTGAAATTTTTGGTCCCATTTCTCCTATAATTTCATATATAGACGTCTCTGAAATTGATAAAATCATCAGTAAATACAACAAACCTCTAGCATTATATGTATTTACAACCAATAATACTTTTGCCAAAAAAATAATTAAAAAACACACTTTTGGTGGCGGAACAATTAACGACACCACAGTCCATTTTGCAAACAACAGATTGCCTTTTGGCGGTGTTGGCGAAAGCGGTATTGGCAGTTACCATGGCAAGCAAACTTTCGATTTATTTTCGCATAAAAAAGGAATTGTAAAACGCTATAATTGGCTAGACATTCCACTTAGATACGCTCCGTATAACGGAAAACTCAAAACTTTAAAAACGTTTATGAAGTATTTTTCTTAAATCGATAAAAATGACAAAAAGAACCGTTTCCGAAGCAATAAAATACAGGCGATCTATAAGAGTTTTTGACAATCAAAAACCGATAGACACAACACTTGTAAAGAAATGTATTGAACAGGCAAGTTTAGCGCCAAATAGTAGTAATTTACAATTGTGGGAGTTTTACCATATCACTTCAAAAGATATTATTGAAAAAATTACCCCGTTATGTTTCAACCAAAACGCTGCTAAAACCGCACAACAATTGGTGGTATTTGTTACCCGAAAAGATTTATGGAAAAACAGAGCGAAAGCCAATCTACAATTTATTGACAACCTATACCCTCCGAACCCAAAATCAAAACAAAGTGGCAGAGAAAAATTTGCACGAAATTATTACGAAAAAATAGCTCCTTTTGCCTATTTCGATTTCTTAGGAATTTTCGGATGGCTAAAATACCTACTTATTCTAATTACTGGATTATTTAGACCCATTTACAGAGAGGTACGCAGTAAAGACATGCGAGTTGTAGCACATAAAAGTACCGCTTTGGCTGCACAAAACTTTATGCTAAGTATGGCAGAAATAGGCTATGATACTTGTCCAATGGAAGGATCTGATACTTGGCGTGTAAAAAAATTATTAAACCTTCCTTTTGGTGCAGAAATTAATATGATTGTTTCTTGCGGAATTAGAACAGAAAAAGGTATTTATGGAGATCGTTTTAGGATTCCTTTTAACGAAGTGTATAAAGAAATTTAAATTAAAAAGGAACTCTCTTTTTTCCGGAAGCAAATTCATAGAAAATACTTACAGCTAAACCAATTGTTATAAAATATAACATTTCTGTTAATGGAATATTCAAAAAAGTAATATCATATTTAGTATTAGCCAATAAAAAATATTTTTTCCAATAAGTTGGCGCGAAAAAAGTAAACAAAGGAATATAAATTATCATTTGTATAACCCAACTTAACAATGCAGAAACTAAAGATTCTTTTATCATATCTGACCTGAAAAGCAAGATAATAAAGGTGTAAAACACAAAAACCCCAGAGTAAACAAATATTGAATTCACTTCTAATAAACCCGCAAGTACATATACAATTCCAAAACTCAAAATAAACATTGTGTAAAATATATATCTTAATTTTTTTTCCTTTTTATAAGTTATTAATTTTAAATTAAAAACTGTTTCATAAATAGTTGCTGCAACACTAATTATCATTGCTCCCATAATTACATCTTCTAAATACACATATCCATAACTTAAAACAGAAGGAGGAGTCCAATAATCCTTAAAATGAAAATAATCTGTAATAGGGGCTACAATACCCCCAGCAATACTAGTTCTAATTAATTTTTTTCTTAAATCTTTTCTTTTAAGATATATATATAACCAAATAGGAATATAACTTAAACAGAGGTACAAAAATGCATATTCTTCTTTCATGAAATTTATTTTTTTGGGTTAAAAATCAATATATTATTAGAAGCCTCAATTTCTTTTTGATTCAGCATCATTTTTACAAACTTACCCTCTAAGTATTTTTGAGTTTGGTCTTTATAATAAGGACTAAAAATATTTCCTGATTGTCCTGTTGGCAAAATACCCAAACTATTTTCTACATCAGAAAAATCTACAATTCTACGCGTTGAAGGACCCGCATAAACTTTATAATATCCTGTGCTGTCTAGTTTAAATATCTGGTTATTTATTACCTCATTTCCTCCAATGGTTTCAAAGGGTCCTACATTAAAATATTTTCGCAATACAGCAACTTCTCCCATTGCGTGTTTGTGCTCTACAGAAAGAACTCTATTCCATGTCCAATTATCTACATTTTCTCCTAGTTGATTGTTTAAAAATTGAATTGTTTTTACAAACGATTGATGAACAATATCTTGCTTAGTTTCTACTTTATTTTTGGTAGAAACATCATCCCACCAAACTGATTTTTCTTTCGATACTTGGTACGCTAACGCTTTGTCTTGTAAAGGAGAATTTATAAATTGCTCAAATCCTTTACCCATTTCATCTTTAAAAGTAGCCACTAAAAACTCATACAAAAACCGATTGTAAATGGTCGGTGCAATTTTTTGTTTTCCATAAAACCCTCGCCACTTTTGTAAAATTTGATAACTCTTTTTTTCACTTACAGACAACATCGAAACATCAATCCCTTTTAATAAATGTCTGATAATTTCTGTAGTTGTAGATGAAGTAACATCAAACAACATTGTTGTCATATCTTCTTTGGTAAAATCATTTTTATCTTCTAATAAATGTACAATTCTTTTGGCTCTATCTTCTGGTAAATAATATCCTGGATACAAACCTCCAGCAATTGTATCTGGTTGATTATTTGCCGAATACACATAGTTTGAAATAGGATTTACTGCCTGCGGGTTTTGACTAAAATCTAAATATTTTACAATTTCATCATTACCCGAAGCACCGTCTAAAATAAGTTTGGTTTGCAAACCTTCTCGGTATTTATATAATTTTCCTGATGCAAACCACGCTATATTATTTTTTGCATCACCGTACATAATATTTAATCCTGGAGCGTGTAATTTTGATGCTCCTGCTTTAAAATCTACCAACGATTTTGCGTGAGACATCTCATAACCAACTTCTAATATTTTATTATCAACCTTCGTATAAATCCACTGCATTGCAATGGGTTTTTTATTGTTGATATGATCAATCACATTATTCATTATCGGACCGTGCCTGCTAAATTTTAATTGATACACCGTATCTTTTTCTCCTTTTATTTTGATGCGTTTATCAACTAAGTTATAAGAGGTAAAACCATTTGGCGTTTTATACTCCATGGTGTTTTCTGGATTATTTTCTTCGTAATAAAAATCGACATCATCGTTTTCAAACATCGTTAATCCGTAAGCGTAATTTCTATTATGACCTAATAACGGAAATGGTGTTAAAGCCAAATAAAACCCATACATTTCATACTTTGGTGTTTTTATATGTGCTTGATACCAAGTTGATGGTTGTGAGTAAGCAATATGGGGGTCATTTACAAAAATTACTTTTCCGTTTTTTGTTTTTCCTGCACCAACTACCCAAGAATTACTTCCTATAAAAGAAGGAATTGGTAAGTTTTTATATAGATTATTTATTTCATCAGAAAATCGAGCCAAAATAGGTGCGTTATTTTCATTTTTGATAAAGGTGATGTTTTTAGAAGTACCTGCTATTAACTCATCAAAATAAGCGTCTCCTAATTTCTCTTTTATTTCGGTTAACAAAGGATCTGTTTTATGTGCTGCGGCAAAACTAAACGCCATATATCCGAAGACATTATAAACATCTTTAATCGTATATTTTTCTTTTTTCACCCCAACCATATAAAATTCTAAAGGCGTTTTTCCATTCTCAATAAACTGATTGATTCCGTTTAAATATGCTTGTGTTAAAATATAGGCTTCTGAATTTTTATCTAAATTTTTAATTGTCTTTTCTGAGGCTTCTTCAATTCCCAATCCAGAGAAAAACTTATCTGTACGTACTAATTTTTTACCAAATAATTCAGACAATCTTCCTGCAGAAATTCTTCTAATCAGTTCCATTTGCCACAATCTATCTTGCGCATGCACATAGCCCAAAGCAATATAGGCATCCTTTTGATTTTGAGCGTTGATATGCGGCACACCAATGTCATCATAAAAAACAGTAACCTTTTCAGAAAGATTAGAAAGCTCTAACTCTCCATTATACGTTGGGTGTAATGTTTTACTAAAAAAATAAAGACCTATTGCAAGAAGTATAACAAGTACAATAATTATTTTTAAAAGTTTTTTTAGAAGCTTCATTTTTAAATTGATATTTTCATCAAAGATAACAGAAATTTAATTTGTATTTTTGTAGAACTATAAATTTTTGAAGATGAAAAAAATTCAGATGGTTGATTTGCAAGGACAATATCAACACATAAAACCACAAGTAAACAAAGCTTTTGAGCATGTTTTAGATACTGCTTACTATATTGGAGGTCCAGAAGTAAAAGGATTTCAAGCAGATTTAGAAAAATATTTAGATGTAAAACACGTTATTCCGTGTGCCAACGGAACCGATGCTTTACAAATTGCAATGATGGGCTTAGGTTTAGAACAAGGTAACGAAGTTATTACGGTAGATTTTACCTTCGCAGCAACTGTTGAGGTAATTGCTCTATTAAAATTAACCCCTGTTTTGGTTGATGTAGAAATGGATACTTTTAACATGGATATCGATGCGCTAAAAAAAGCAATTACACCCAAAACAAAAGCCATTGTACCTGTACATTTATTTGGACAGTGTGCCAATATGGAAGCTATTATGGAAGTTGCAAAGGAGCATAATTTATTTGTAATTGAAGACAACGCACAAGCTATTGGTGCAGATTATACGTTTTCTGACGGAACAAAAAAGAAATCTGGAACGATAGGAAATATTGGAACAACTTCTTTTTTTCCATCAAAAAACTTAGGATGTTATGGTGATGGTGGTGCTATTTTTACCAATGATGATGAACTAGCGCATACTATTAGAGGTATTGTAAATCACGGAATGTACACACGTTATTACCACGATGTAGTTGGTGTAAACTCTCGTTTAGACAGTTTACAAGCGGCAGTTTTACAGATAAAATTACCGTTATTAGACCGTTATTGTGATGCTCGTAGAACAGCAGCGAATTATTATTCAAATGCATTTGCAAATAATTCAAATATCATTACTCCAAAAATTAGTGAATTTTCAACACACGTTTTTCATCAATACACGTTGCAAATTACGAATGGTAAACGAAACGAATTACATCAATATTTATTAGATCAAGGAATACCGAATGCCATTTATTACCCAGTACCATTACACAGCCAAAAGGCATATAAAGACGAACGTTATAATGAAGATGATTTTACCGTAACCAACAGATTAATTGATACTGTAATTTCTCTGCCAATGCACACCGAATTAGACACAGAACAATTAGAGTTTATTACTAAAACAATAAATGAATTTGTGAAGTAATTTTTTATCATTCCTGCAAAGGCAAGAATCTCATAAAAATAAATATCGTTTAAAAAATTCCTGCCTTTGCAGGAATGAACAAAATAGCTTATGAAAAAAATATTAGTAACTGGCGGATTAGGTTTTATAGGATCTCATACTGTTGTTGAATTACAAAACGAAGGTTTTGAAGTAATTATTATTGATAATCTATCGAATACTACAATGAACGTATTAGATAATATCACCGAAATTACTGGGAAAAAGCCTGAATTTTACAATATCGATTTACGAATTAAAAAAGATGTTCATCAATTTTTTGATAACAATACTGTAGATGGAATCATTCACTTTGCTGCATTTAAAGCTGTTGGAGAAAGCGTAAATAAACCTTTAGATTATTACGAAAACAACATCGGTACGTTGGTTTATTTGTTACAAGAAATGCGAGAAAGAAACTTAGATAATTTTATTTTCAGTTCTTCTTGTACCGTTTATGGGCAAGCTGATGAATTACCAATTACCGAAAACGCACCGATAAAACCCGCAGAATCTCCGTACGGAAATACCAAACAAATCGGTGAAGAAATTATTAACGAAAGTTGCAATGCTTACGGATTAAACGCCATCGCATTGCGTTATTTCAATCCGATTGGCGGACATGAAAGTATAAAAATTGGTGAATTACCTTTGGGAGTTCCTCAAAACCTAATTCCTTTTATTACACAAACAGCAGTAGGAATTAGAAAAGAGTTGTCTGTTTTTGGTGATGACTACCCAACAATAGATGGAACTGCCGTAAGAGATTATATACATGTAGTAGATTTAGCAAAAGCACATATTGCTGCCTTACAACGCTTAATCAACAAAAATAACAAAGAAAATTTCGAGTACTTTAATGTAGGTACAGGCACAGGAAGCTCTGTTTTAGAAGTTATCAACGCTTTTGAAAAGGTTTCTGGCAAAAAACTAAATTATAAAATTGTAAGTAGAAGAGCAGGAGATATTACTGCTGCCTATGCAGATACCACTATTGCGAATAAAGAACTGAACTGGAAAACAAAAAAGACTTTAGAAGAGGCTTTAGATAGCGCTTGGAAGTGGCAATTGAAGCATTAAAAAAAAAAGCAAACTGAAAATGTTTGCTTTTTTTGGTATTATTTCATAAAGTACAAAAGAGTGACTTTTACTCCTCAAAAGAAGCGCCACTTGCGGTAACACTTCTATCAATTTTACGCATCAATCCTTGTAATACTTTTCCTGGACCCACTTCTATAAATTCAGTTCCCCCATCAGCAATCATTGCTTGGATACATTGCGTCCATTTTACAGGAGCCGTTAATTGCTCCATTAAATTTTTTTTGATTTCATTAGGGGTTGTAACCGCTTTTGCCACCACATTTTGATATACAGGACATGTTGGTTTACTAAATGGAGTTTCTTTAATTGCTGCTGCCAATTCTTCTCTTGCTGGCTCCATTAATGGCGAATGAAATGCGCCTCCAACAGGTAAAACAATCGCTCTTCTTGCACCTTTTTCAGTCAATACTTTACATGCTTTTTCAATTGCTACTACATCACCAGAAATCACCAATTGTCCAGGGCAATTATAATTTGCTGCCACTACTACTCCATTAATTTCTGCACAAATATCTTCTACTATTTTATCTTCTAATCCTAAAACTGCCGCCATGGTAGATTCTTGCGCTTCACAAGCTTTTTGCATTGCCAAAGCTCGTTTTGACACCAATCTTAATCCATCTTCAAAAGTTAAAACGCCATTGGCAACCAAGGCAGATAATTCTCCTAAAGAATGTCCTGCAACCATTTCTGGCTGAAAATCATCACCCAAAACCTTTGCTAAAATTACCGAATGTAAAAAAATAGCAGGTTGTGTAACTTTGGTTTGTTTTAACGCCTCTGCAGTTCCTTCAAACATAACATCAGTAATACTAAAACCTAAAATACTGTTTGCTTGCTCAAATAATTCTTGTGCTAACGGGCTTTTTTCGTATAAATCCAATCCCATTCCTGAAAATTGTGCTCCTTGTCCTGGAAAAATATATGCTTTCATTTTTTTATTTCTTTATTGATATTCAATTGATGTGCCAAAAATACTAAAAATACTATCCCAACCAACCATCTCTATCTAAACTTCTGTATTGAATGGCTTCAGCAATATGATTGGGTAAAATATCTTTTTCATTATGTAAATCTGCAATGGTTCTCGATACCTTTAAAATCCTGTCGTAGGCTCTGGCAGAAAGGTTGAGTTTTTCCATCGCTGTTTTTAAAAGGGTTTTACTTTCTTCGGATAATTTACAAAACTTTCTAATTTGTTTTACATTCATTTGCGCATTGTAGTGTACATTTTCTAAATCAGCAAATCGTTTTGATTGATTTTCTCTTGATGCGGTGACTCGTTTTCTAATTTCTACACTGGTTTCTCCTTTGCGTTCATCAGATAATTTATCAAACGGAACAGGAGTTACTTCGATATGAATATCAATTCTATCTAATAAAGGTCCTGAAATTTTACTCAAATACCGTTGCATTTCTTGTGGTGATGATGTCATTGGTGAATTTGGATCGTTAAAAAAACCTGACGGACTCGGGTTCATACTCGCCACCAACATAAAACTACTCGGATAAGTTACTGTAAATTTTGCTCTCGAAATAGTTACTTCTCTATCTTCTAACGGTTGTCGCATTACTTCTAAAACGGAGCGTTTAAATTCTGGTAACTCGTCTAAAAACAGTACTCCATTGTGTGATAATGAAATTTCTCCCGGTTGTGGGTATTGACCTCCACCTACCAAAGCAACATCAGATATAGTATGGTGTGGACTTCGGAATGGACGCTGATAAATCAATCCATTATTTTTTGTTTTTCCTACTACTGAATGGATTTTGGTAGTTTCTAAAGCTTCACGCAACGTCATCGGTGGTAAAATGGATGGCAGTCGTTTTGCCAACATTGTTTTTCCTGACCCTGGCGGACCAATAAGTATGATATTATGACCACCTGCAGCCGCAATTTCCATACATCTTTTAATAGATTCTTGTCCTTTTACATCCGAAAAATCAAACTCAGGAAAATCGATATTTTTATAAAATTCTTCTCGTGTATCTACAATCGTTCGAGTCAGCTTCTCATCATTATTAAAATGATTGATTACTTGCATAATATTATCCGCAGCAAAAACTTCTAAATTATCTACAATAGCCGCTTCTTTCGCATTTTTACTAGGCACAATAAAATGTTTAAATCCTTCTTCTCTTGCTTTTATTGCAATGGGTAATGCGCCTTTTATAGGCTGTAAACTTCCGTCTAAAGAAAGCTCGCCCATAATAATATAATCGTCAATATTAGGTGATTTTATTTGATTAGATGCTGCTAAAATTCCGATAGCTAAAGTTAAATCATACGAAGCTCCTTCTTTTCTGATATCCGCAGGAGCCATATTGATAATAATTTTCTTTCCTGGTAATTTAAAGCCATTATTATTCAAAGCAGCAGAAATACGGTAGCTACTTTCTCTTACCGCATTGTCTGGCAAACCCACCAAATGATAGCCAATACCTTTATCAATATTAACCTCTACCGTAATTGTAGTGGCATCAATACCAAAAACAGCTGATCCATAAACTTTTGTAAGCATCTCTTTTTCTTTTGTCTAAAGATAAAGAAAAAATTTGAAAATGAATTTTACTTCTTATTTTGATCAGGGCAAACTCATACTTTTATTTTTAACACCTTTAGCAAATACTGATTATCC
>CAZZNK010000008.1:37469-41031 GCA_964655585.1 uncultured Flavobacteriaceae bacterium | reverse complement strand
AAAACGTGCTAGCAAAAAAAAGAATGTTTATAAAATTGCGCACATTCTTTTTTAAATTATTTAGACCTCTAATTATACCATTCTTTGGTGTAAATGTTTGTTGAGTATTTATGATACTCATCTAAAAAATCAAATTAATTTTAAAAAATAAAATAATGAAAAAAGTAATTTTAATAATGGTATTTGCATTGGCATCGTTTTCGATGAGTGCTCAAAGTGATAGCCATTTAGAATCCTTAGGCTTAAATTCTGGTTGTTGGAATTATGCACAATCTGCGGCAGAATCTGAAGAATCGGCTTACGGTTTAATGACTGATTTTGAATTTAACCAAGTAGGTGAGGAGTATTATGACTTCTGTATGGATTCAGGTGGTTCTGGGAATGTCCTTGATCCAGTTTTTTTATAACAGCATAATAATTATAAGTCTTAGATTATAGCTAATTTAAGGCTTGTTATTAGTTTTAAAATTCTTAAATTAAAGATGAAAAAAACATATATTAATATAATCTTTATTGCATTTTCTTTAATTGTTAATTCACAAAATTTAAATATAGAAGTAGAATATAGTAAAGCTATGAAGCGGTATAATGATAAGTCAATTTCATCACCAAAAATATTAAAAGGATTATCTTATATTTTAAAAGCAAATTCTATGAAATCTATTTTTGTGTATAATAAAAAAATGGATGAAATAAATAAGAGATTTATAGGAAGAGGAGGAGGAAAAGGAATTTATTTTACAGATTTATTGAGTAAAAATAAGCTACTACAAAGAGAAACAAGAGATGGTACTTTGTTTAGAATTATTAGTGATTTAAAAAAATATAATTGGGTTATAAGAAAAGAAACAAAAATGATAGGAAACTATAAATGCTATAAAGCAAATGCAGTCTATGAGGAGTATAGTCCAATGAGAAAAATGATATTGAAGTTTAAAATTGTTGCATGGTTTACGCCAGAAATACCTTTACCTTTTGGTCCATCAGGGTATGATGGTTTGCCAGGACTTGTATTGGAAGTAAGGAATGGAAGCTTTTATTTTATCGCTTCAAAAGTATCTTTTAAAAAAGAAATAGGTAAAATAAAGGAACCCACTAAAGGAAAAAAAGTAACTTTAAAAGAGTATAATGAAATTTTATACAAAAACATGGAAAATACTTTTGGAAAAGGGTTTTATGAAAAATATAGAAAAAGAAAAAAGGAAAAAAATTAATGAGAGTGTTTTTAATTAAACCTTTAAAAAAAAGAGTAATACTTTGCATTACTCTTTTTTTATCTGTTTATAGTTTTTCACAAACCATAAAATTAACAGGAAAAGTAGCCGATAGTTTGCAAAGACCATTAGTATATGCAAATATTATAGCAGAACCCATAGAAAATTTAGAAATGCGTTTTGCAATGACCAATGAGAAAGGGCAATTTAAGTTACTATTAGAAAAAGATAAAGAATATTTACTAAGAGTTGGTTATTTAGGGTATACACCTAAAGTACTAATTTTTATAGCCCAAAAAGACACCATACAAAATTTTGTACTTATAGAAAGTAACGAAGTATTACAAGAGGTTAAAATCAATGCAAAATTAGCAGTAAGCATAAAAAAAGATACCATTACTTACCAAACCAAATATTTTGTGAATGGTAAAGAGCGTAAGTTAAAAGATGTACTTAAAAAATTACCAGGTGTAGAAGTAGATAGAAAAGGTAATGTTACGGTACACGGTAGGCGTGTTACAAAAGTATTAGTAGAAAATAAACAATTTTTTACAGGAGATAGTAAATTGGCAGTAAATAATATACCCGCAGATGTCATAGAAGAAATTGAAATACTAGACAATTATACCGATATTGCTATTTTAAAAGGCTTAGAAGATAGTAATGAGTTGGCTATGAATATAAAGCTAAAAAAAGATAAAAAGAAATTTTGGTTTGGTGATTTAGAAATAGGAGCAGGTGTTACAAAAAAAGAAGTTGTGCATCCTAGTTTGTTTTATTACAGCCCAAAAAGAAGCATAAATTTTATAGGAGATATAAATAATACAGGTAAAAAATCTTTTACTTTTAAAGACTATTTAGATTTTGAAGGCGGTTATAGTAAAATTTTATTGAATCCAAAGGCTTATTTTTCTAAGTTGAATGATGATTTTTCTAAGTTTTTAACTAACCAAGATTTTAAAAAGAGTCAGCATATTTTTGGGGGTTTTAATATCACAGAAACCATTAATGATAAAATAGATGCTATAGGATATGTAATTTACTCTAAAAGTAAAAACGAATTAGAAACACAAACTATAAATAATTATATCAGTAATAATTCAGAGATTATAGAGAAAAGAGTTTCTAAAAACAACCCCAATAATCAGTTCCTTATTGCTAAAATAGGGATAGATAATACAGAAGAAGATGGCACAAAGTTTAAAGCAACCTCTTTTGTAAAAATCTCAAAAAATAAGACAGCCTATAGTACTATAACAGATTTTAATAATACTATTAAAAATATTGCTACAACTCAATATGTAAAAACTTTAAATTTTAGACAAGATATAGAGTGGTATAAAAGTATTACAGATAAACAAACATTAACATTTCTAGTAAATTACTCTTTTGGAAATGGAAATTCTTTAGTAAATTGGAACACAAATAGTACTGTTTTTCAAAATCTAATTCCAATTATAAATGATACTAATTATAATGTTTTTAAAGATAAGCAAACCAAAACACAAAGTTTTTCGGCTTTATTAAAACATTATTGGACAATTGGAGATTTTGTGCATTTATACACCACGGTAGGAAACCAAATTTATTTAGATAATTATATAACAGATGAGTATCAGTTATTAAGTAACAATTCAATTAATAATTTTAATAGCAATGGTTTTGGGAATAATATTGATTTTAGTTTTGTCAACTCATATGCAGGTGCACATTTAAAGTTTCAAACAGGAAAATTTCTGTTTAAACCAGGTGTTTTTTACCATAATTATTTAAGAGAAATAGAACAGCTTTCTATTAAAAAATCACTCACTAAAATTTATTTGTTACCAGAATTATTGATTAAAGTTGATGTTAAAAGAAGTGAAAAGATAAATTTAAAATATAACCTAAAAGTTAGATTTCCATCTATTACACGTTTAATAAAAAATTATACACTTACTAATTTTAATAGTATTTATAGAGGGAATGAGAATTTAGAGAATGAATTATACCATCAATTAAGTTTACGTTATTATAAATTTAGTCTGTTTAAAAAACTAAATTATAATTTTTCGATTAATTATTTGAAGAAAAATAAAACTTTAAAAAACAAAACTCAATTAGTCGGTATTAATTATATAACAGAACCTATAATTCTAGATAATGCAGATGAAAACATAAGTTTTAATGGAAATATGAGCAAGCGGTTAGGTCAATATAATTTTTCATTGACTGCAACAAGTTCGTTTTCAAATTATTTACAATTTATAAACAATAGTTTACAAAGAAATAATAGTACGAATTATAGTTTTGGGAGTAGTATAAAAACTAATTTTTAATGTTTATCAATTGAATTTGTAACACAAAAT
>CAZZNK010000008.1:36225-37459 GCA_964655585.1 uncultured Flavobacteriaceae bacterium | reverse complement strand
AATTATAGAAAATCTTTTACTACCTATAAAACTTCATTTAGTAGCTCTAAGTTCGAAAAATCAAATTTTCAAATTTTCTTAGAATACGATTTCTGGAGAGACTTTATAATAACAGCAGAGTATGATTATCATTTTTTTAATAATAAAACGCAAAAATCATCTGATAGAAATGATTTGTTGCATGCATCGTTATTTTATCAAAAAGAAAATAGCCCTTGGTCATTTGAGTTAACTGCCAATAATTTGATTGATACACGCTTTAAAAGAAATAGTTCGTTTTCCGATTTTTTAATTTCGGATAAAAAAAACTTTATTTTACCCAGAATTATTTTATTTAAAGTTAGTTATAAATTGTAAAATGTTCAATTTTAATTTTTTAACAAAAACTCAGCCGTAACGGTATAAAACTCTAACGGATTCTCTGCATGTAGCCAATGCCCTGTTTTAGCAATCGTATAAATGGTAGCTTTAGGGAAATGAGCATTGATTAAAGAAGCATCGTCTTTAGAAATATAACCAGAATTTCCGCCTTTTAAGAATAAGGTATTTCCATTAAAATTAGTAAAAGAAGGCAATGCAACGCCTACCTCATCACTGTTTTCTGTAAGTGATTCTAAATTGAAACGATACCCTAATTGTCCTTTTTCTTTCCAATACACGTTTTTTAATAAAAACTGACGGATACCAATTTCTGAGATTCTTTCTGCCAACTTTTCATCTACCAATTTCCGAGTAGTTTGAATAGAAAAATCTACAGAATTTAATGCGTCCAAAATCTCATGATGATGTGGCGGATACATTCTCGGAGAAATATCAACCACAATTAATTTATCAACGAAATCAGGATATTCAACAGCAAAAAACATCACTGTTTTTCCGCCCATAGAATGCCCCATTAAATTCACTTTTTTTAATTGATAATGTTTTATATAATTGTGTAAATCATCAACCATTAACTCTATGTCAAAATCATCCGTATGAAAACTACGTCCGTGATTACGTTGGTCAATTAAATGAACTTCAAAGTTTTCTGCATATTTATTGGCAAGAGATTTCCAATTATCTCCCATGCCAAAATATCCGTGTAAAATTAATAAAGGTTGTCCTTCTCCTATAATTCTTGAATGTAGAATATTCATATGATTATGGTGTTTCAAAAATTTTAGTTTTGCCTACTGCCTATTACCTACTGATTTCAACCTATGCAAATACATATTCACCACATTTTCTAAAC
>CAZZNK010000008.1:0-36125 GCA_964655585.1 uncultured Flavobacteriaceae bacterium | reverse complement strand
CTATTACCTACTGATTTCAACCTATGCAAATACATATTCACCACATTTTCTAAACCCAAGTATAGGCTTTCTGCAATCAATGCGTGTCCGATAGAAACCTCTGCTAAATTCGGAATGTTTTCTTTAAAAAACTGAATATTATCTAAGCTCAAATCATGCCCTGCATTAATACCTAAACCTAATTGGTGTGCTAAAATGGCAGCTTCAGTATATGGTTTTATACAATTTTGGTTACTGAGTGTAGCTGAAGTATCAAAATTACTTGCAAATTCTTCGGTGTACAATTCAATTCTATCTGCCCCTGTTTTTGCGGCAGCTTCAATCATTTTTTTATCAGCATCAATAAAAATAGAAGTTCTGATATTGTTGTTTTTAAACTCAGTAATTACTTCTTGTAAAAAAGATTGATTTTTAATAGTATCCCACCCAGCATTTGAGGTAAGTGCATCTATAGCATCTGGTACCAAAGTAACTTGCGTAGGTTTTACGGCTAAAACCAAATCGATAAATTTTTGTATCGGATTTCCTTCAATATTGTATTCTGTAGTAACAATTGGTTGCAAATCATACACATCTTGATAACGAATATGGCGTTCATCTGGTCTCGGATGAATCGTAATTCCTTCAGCTCCAAATTCTTGAATATCTTTGGCAACATTTACTAAATTCGGTACATCGCCACCACGAGAATTTCGTAAAGTGGCAATTTTGTTAATATTTACGCTTAACTTTGTCATTTATGTTGTTTAAACCACAAAAGTAAATCATTTTAGTTATATTCGTATACATGCACATCAACGATTACATATTAAAAGAAATAAAAATACTTACACTAAGCGATTCAGTAAAAAGTGCTAAAAAACTGTGTAAAAACCTGCCAATTACTCATGTTATTGTACTGAAAAACAACAAGTTGTTGGGGTGTTTTTTAGAAAGTGATATCTTAACGATAGAAAATAAAAAGAGCAATTTACAAGAATATTCAGACTTATTAGTTTGTTTTTCTTCGGATAAAAAAACGTCTTTGTTGGCTTTGTTAAAGATTTTTGCTGATAATGACACGAATATTATACCCGTGGTAGATGCTGAAAAAAACTATTTGGGATATTATGAATTGAATGATGTTTTAGATGTTTTTGCCAACAATCCTTTTTTGTTTCACGATGGAGAAACGTTGATTATCGAAAAACAAAAAATAGATGCATCAATGAGTGAAGTTGTTCAAATTGTAGAGGCAAACAATGTGAAGTTATTAGGAGTATATATTTCTTCGGAAACGAATGATAAAATACAAATAACGCTAAAAGTAATTACTGATGAAATGAACGAACTTATCCAAACATTTAGAAGGTATGATTATCATGTAATTACAACTCATGAAGATGATGTGTATTTAGACGATTTAAAAAACAGATCTGATTATCTTCAAAAATACCTAAACATGTAAATGAAAAAAGTAGCAATTTACGGACAACCCTATACTATTTCTTCAGAAAAAGAAATCAAGATTTTAGTGCAAGTTTTGCAAGAAAATAATATCGTAGTTTTTTTTGAAAAGAGATATTACGACTTATTACTTGAGCGTAAAATCCTAAAAAAGAAGTATCCAACATTTTCTCATTTCAATGATTTAAGTAATGATTTTGATGTGATGTTTACCATTGGTGGAGACGGAACAATTCTAAGAGCAGTAACGTATATTAGAAATTTGAATATTCCTGTTTTGGGTATAAATACAGGGCGGCTAGGTTTTTTAGCAACCGTACAAAAAGATCAGATAAAAGAAGCGATAGCGTTGTTGTTAAAAAAAGAATATACCATACAAAAAAGAAGTTTGTTAAGCATAAAAACAACACCAAAAATCGATGACCTTTCTGAACTTAATTTCGCCTTAAACGAAATTACGGTGGCAAGAAAAAATACAACTTCAATGATTGGCGTAAAAACGTATTTAAATGATGAGTATTTAACGAATTATTGGGCAGACGGATTGATAATTTCCACACCAACAGGTTCTACAGGATATTCATTGAGCTGTAATGGTCCTGTTGTTTTACCGAATGCAAAAAACTTGGTAATAACACCTATTGCACCACATAATTTGAATGCAAGACCCATGGTAATATCAGACGATACGGCGATTCAATTAGAAGTAGATTCTAGAGAAAAAGATTTTTTAATATCTTTAGACTCCCGTATGAGTACAGCTCCTCTAAGGACTAAGATTTTTATTAAAAAGGCACCATTTACTATTAAAAGTATTTTATTTTCAAATCAATCTTTTTTACAAACACTTCGTAGTAAATTACTTTGGGGAGAAGATACGAGGAATCAAGCAAATCTTTAAGTATTTATCAACAATAAAAAAGTAAATTAACTGTTATTCAAAAAAGACAGAATATTAACTTTATAAAGCAAATTGAAATACCTATATTTGCACGCTATTTTTAGGATGAAAAAAAAGATTTTTATAGTATTATTTATTAGCATTTCAACGATTTCGTTAGCGCAAATTAATGAAATAGGTTTCTTTGTAGGGAACGCTAATTATGTTGGTGATATAGGAAGAACAAACTACCTTTATCCGAGTAAACCTGCGGGAGGAATTATTTATAAATGGAATTGGAATCCAAGAATTGCAGTAAGAGGAACATATAGTTATTTACCTATAGGAGCAAATGATTTAGATTCTAAAAATGCGATACGAAAAAGTAGAGGATATAAATTTACAAATATTATACACGAATTGGCGGTAGGAATAGAATTTAATTTTTTTGAATACGATTTGTCATCAAGAAATAAGTTTTTTACGCCCTATATTTTGTTAGAATTTGCGGCATTTAATTATCAAACGCCACAATCGGTAACGAGTGTTGGTGGCGTTGTTTATACTGATAAGACATCTTATGCAATTCCGTTTGGAATTGGCTATAAAGCAAGATTGATGTATCATTTAGCTTTCGCAATAGAAGCCAAAGCCAGATATACTTTTGAAGACGATTTAGACTATTCAACAAGTAGGTTTCCTTCTTTAAATTTTGGAGGTAAAGGAAATGATTGGTATTTTTTTACAGGAGTATCGTTAGTATATACTTTTGGAAGACCAGCTTGTTATGCTGATCCTAAATAACAAATAATTATGGATAAAAAAGAACACATTAATTTACAGAGAGTACCAAAACACGTTGCCGTTATTATGGATGGTAATGGGCGTTGGGCAAAAGGTAAAGGAATGAGTAGAATTTTTGGACATAGAAACGCGCTTACTGCAATAAGAGAAACTGTCGAAGCTGCTTCAGAGGTTAATGTTGAGGCAATTACCTTATATGCTTTTTCTACAGAAAATTGGAATAGACCAAAGTTAGAAGTAGATGCCTTAATGAGTTTATTGATAAATTCATTGAAAAAAGAATTACCAGATTTTCAGAAAAATGGAGTGAAAGTAAACTCTATTGGTAATATTAGTAGCTTGCCAAAAAAAGCACAAAAGGTTTTAAATGATGTTATTACTGCAACAGAAAATAATGTAAAAATAATCTTAACTTTTGCACTTAGTTATGGTGCAAGAGAAGAAATTGTTAATGCAATCAAAAATATATCTAAAAAAGTTGTTAATAAACAGTTAGAAGCCGAAAATATTGATGAAAAAGTTATAAAAAACCATTTATATACGTTTAATTTGCCCGACGTAGATTTATTGATAAGAACTAGTGGAGAAAAACGCATTAGTAATTTCTTATTATGGCAAATTGCGTATGCCGAATTGTACTTTACAAACACACTTTGGCCAGATTTTAGAAAAGAGCATTTTTACGATGCAATTATAGAATATCAGAATAGAGAAAGACGATTTGGAAAGACAAGCGAACAGATTACAGAGTAAATACAGGCAACAATGGGTTGCGATTGTATCAGTTGTTATTTTATTATTTTCGGGTTTTGTTGCGAAAGCACAAACAACAGATAGTTTACAAGTTGTAAAAAAAGACAGTATTCCTGTAAATGTAAAAGGTCCTTTATCATTTGAAAAAGGTAAAAAATACATCTTAGGAGGGATTTCAATTACAGGTTTAAGAAAATTTAAAGAATCAACAGTAAAAGTATTTACGGGCTTAAGAAAAGGGCAAGCCATTAAATTACCAGGAGATAAACTAACAAGTGCCATCAAGAAATTATACGAAAGCAAGCAATTTAGCGATGTTGATGTGTATCTTTCTAAAATAGATGGAGATGCTGTTTACTTACAGTTTGATGTTGTAGAATTACCTCAATTAAACGAGGTAAGAATTACAGGAATTAAAAAATCGAAAGCAAAGGAATTACAAAAAGAGGCAGAATTAAAAAAAGGTAAAATGGTTACCGATAATTTAATTGTAACCTCTAGAAATTACTTTAAAAAGAAATATACCGACAAAGGTTTTTTAAAAACAAAAGTTTCTCTAAATACTCAAAAAGACACTTCAGATATCAATACCGTAAATATGTCAATTCATATTGATAAAGGTAGAAGGGTTAAGATTAAAGAGATAAAATTTACAGGAAATAAAACTCTTTCTGATGGGCAGTTAAGAAAGGCGATGAAAAATACCAAACGTAAATTTTTAGGACGCTTTTGGAAATCATCAAAATACATAGAAGAAGATTATCGTAAAGATTTAGAAAGTATCTTAGATAAATATAGCCGACTAGGTTTTAGAGATGCTCGTATTTTAAGTGATAAATTAACTTGGAATACCGATAATACCATCAACTTAGAAATTGAGTTAGAAGAAGGAAGGCAATATAGATTTGCAGAAATTGTATTTGTAGGGAACAAAGAATATTCAGACGAGTTTTTACATAGAATTTTAAAAATTGATAAAGGTGATGTGTATAACGGTGCCGTATTAAAAGAACGTATTACTGGTGATGGAACACCAACATCAGAAGACATTCAAACATTATATCAAAATAATGGATTTTTATTTTCAAGAGTAAATGCTGTAGAGACAAAGGTTGTAAATGATTCGATTACCGTAGAGGTTAGAATTAGAGAAGATGAAAAAGCTACCATTAAAAAAGTAACTGTTGTTGGTAATGATAAAACCAATGACCATGTAATTTTTAGAGAATTGCGTGTAAAACCAGGAGATTTATTTAGTAGGCAAGCCATTATTAGATCGATTAGAGAAATTGGTCAATTAGGTTTTTTTGATAGTAATGTGTCTCCAGAAGTAAAGCCAGATCACCAAAATAAAACAGCAGATATCGAATTTTCTGTGATTGAAAAAGGAGGAAGTCAAATAGAATTACAAGGAGGTTATGGCGGAGGTTCCTTTATAGGTACTCTAGGATTATCGTTTAATAATTTTTCAATTAGAAACATTTTTAAAAAAGAAGCATACAAGCCTTTACCAACTGGTGATGGTCAAAAACTATCATTGCGTTTACAATCTAGTAGAACATATAACACATACAGTTTTTCTTTTACTGAGCCTTGGTTAGGAGGTAAAAAACCACAATCATTATCGTTTTCAATATATTCATCAAACCAGTATCAACTAAATCCAAGAACTTTTAGAGTAGACAGAAGTAGAAGCCTAGGGATTGTTGGTATATCTCTTGGATTAGGGAAAAGATTAAAATGGCCAGATGACTTTTTTACATTATCACAAACACTAAGTTACCAGAGTTTTAATCTAAATAATTATGGATTTAGAGTAGGTGCAGATGTTTTGAGTAATGGTACTTTAAATAATTTATCGTACAGTATTGTTCTTAGTAGAAATTCTTCAGGACCAAGTAGAATTTTCCCAACTAGAGGATCTGAGTTTTCAGTGAGTGGTAAATTTACATTCCCGTACTCTTTGGTAAATGGAAAAGATTATACCAATTTGGGTGCTGCAGATAAATATAAGTGGTTAGAATATTATAAACTTAGTTTTTCAGGAAAATGGTATACAGCATTTACTCAGAAATTAGTGTTGATGACCAATGCACAATTAGGTTTTTTAAGTTATTATAATAAAGAAGTAGGTCAATCTCCTTTTGAAAGATATTTTGTTGGAGGAGACGGAATTTCAGCTTTTCAGTTAGATGGAAGAGAAACCGTTGGCTTAAGAGGATATGAGAATAGTAGATTGTCATCTATTACAGGTGGTACACTATATAATAAATTTCAACTAGAATTAAGGTACTCAATTACTGATGCACCATCAGCGTCTATTTACACCTTAGGGTTTTTAGAAGCAGGTAATTCCTATGACAATTTTAGTGATTTTAATCCGTTTGAGTTAAAAAGATCAGCAGGTTTAGGAATTCGTATCTTTATGCCAGCATTTGGTTTATTAGGTATCGATTTTGCTCATGGATTTGATCCATTACCAGGACAAAACGTAAAATCTGGTTGGCAAACACATTTTATTATCGGAAGACAATTCTAGAAAAACAGTATATTTAGCTATATTCCGTTTTTTTTGGCACGGTTTTTTCTAAATACATTATACAGATGAAAAATATATTTTTTGTAATCGTTCTTTTACTTACTATCACAACTGTTTCGGCACAGAAGCCTCAAAGGATTGCCTATATAGATATGGCGTACATTTTAGAAAATGTACCTGCATACCTACAGGCACAAAACACTTTAGATGCTAAAGTGCAAAAATGGAAACAAAACTTAGATAAACAAGCACGTCATATTGAAGTTTTAAAAACAGATTTAGCCAATGAAAAGGCAATTCTAACAAAAGATTTAATTGAAGAGAAGGAAGAAGAAATTTCTTTAAAACAAGAAGAGTTACGCAGGTTAGAGTCCCTTTATTTTGGTCCGAGAGGAGATATGTTTTTAATAAGAAAACAATTAGTGCAACCTATACAAGATCAAGTATATTTAGCAATTCAGAAAATTGCTGCAAGAAAAAAGTTTGACTTTGTATTTGATAAATCTAGTGATTTAGTGATGTTGTATTCTAATAAAAAATATGATATTAGCGAATTGGTTTTAAAAACCATCAATAGAAACAGTAAGATTAAGGAAAAGAGTGATAAAAAGAATGCTCCTAAAAAAGAGTTGACAGATAATCAAAAGAAAGTTCTTGCAAAAAAGACAACAGCAAGAAAGCAACAACAAAGAAAAATTGAAGAAAGAAGAAAAGCGAAATTAAAACTTAGAGAAGAAAAAAGAAGAATTTTAAGAGAAAAGAAAGAAGCGCTGAAAAAGAAAAGAGAACAACAGAAAAAAAACAAGAATAATAATTAAATAAAACAATAAGAATGAAAAATTTAAAGGCTTTACTATTAATCGCTGTATTTATTTTAGGATTTACAGGAGTGTCTAATGCACAAAAAATAGGACATATAGATACTGAAAAGTTAGTAGCAAATATGCCAGCAACAAAAGCTTTAAAAGCTGAAATGGAAAAATTAGGTAAAACATACCAAGATGACCTTTCTGGAATGGCTAAGAAGTTAGAAAATAAAATGAAAAAGTACACTGCAGAACAAGCTACACAAACACAAGCTACTAATGAAAAAAGAGCTGCAGAAGTACAGCAAGAAAGAGCGAAGTTAGAGCAAGCAAAACAAGTTGCGTATCAAGAAATGCAAAAAATGCAAAACACAAAACTTGGTCCAATTTTAAAGAAAGCACAACAAGCAATTAAAGATGTTGCAGCAGCAAAAGGAATTGTATATGTTTTTGATGCAGCAGCAGGTAAAGGTTTAATTGTTTTTGAGAAAGGGGTAAATCTCTATGATGCTGTAAAAACCAAATTGGGATTTTAATTTTATAAAAAATACTAACATAAAAAATCCTACTTTTCAGTAGGATTTTTTTATTTTTACATATTATGAGTTCAAATAATTTCCCTATCGGTATTTTTGATTCAGGTGTGGGTGGTACCTCTATCTGGAAAGAGATTATTGCGCTGTTACCAAATGAAAATACTATTTATTTGGCTGATAGTAAAAATGCTCCATACGGTCAGAAAAGTAAAGAAGAAATTATTGCGTTAAGTGTAAAGAATACAGAGTTTTTATTAGAAAGAAACTGTAAATTAATAGTAGTTGCTTGTAATACTGCTACTACAAATGCTATAAAATTTTTAAGAGAAAAATATAACGTTCCTTTTATAGGTATAGAGCCAGCAATAAAGTCAGCTGCATTAAAAACAATTACAAATAGTATCGGTATTTTAGCGACAAAAGGAACTCTGAATAGCGAACTTTTTGAGGAATCTACGGATAAATTAGATAATGAAATAGAAGTTGTAGAGCAAATTGGAGAAGGTTTAGTAGCGTTGATTGAAAGTGGGAGGTTATACTCTGCTGAAATGACTCGGCTTTTAAAAAAATACATCAATCCGATGTTAGAAAAACAAATAGATTGTTTGGTTTTAGGATGTACACATTATCCGTATTTAATTCCTCAAATTAAAAAAATCACCAAGAATAAAATTCAAATTATAGATTCTGGTGAGGCTGTTGCAAAACAAACAAAATTAATTCTAGAAGAGTATCAACTTATAAATACATCAAAAAAAGCGACACATCAATTCTATATCAATCAAGATAAGAAAATATTAGAAATACTTTTGTCAGACTATAAAAAGAATAGTAAGGTTAATGAATTAGATTTCTAAAAGCTTCCGAAAGCAGCATTTATATTAGGACAAGCTGCAGCTCTTGGAGTTCTACAAAATAGATCAAATCCTACAGAAACTTGATGAAAACCGCTATTGCTTAGTAAAATATCATTCGTTTGTTTCGTGTACGTGTAAGAAAACATCAGTTTATTGAAGTTTACTCCAATTATTGGAGAAAAGTATTGTGAATTTTGAATTGCTTTTGCATCAAAACTTCTTCGGTAAGATAAAGCTGCCCAAATTTGGGTGTTTTCAAAAGTTTTATATGCCTTTATGTTAAGGTCGGCAATTCTTTCGCCAGTACCTTCGTTAAATTGAATCATTGCAGAAGGTTCTAATTGAATATAGTCTCCTTCTCCAAAATAGTATCCTAAAGATAAAATATAGTTTCTTAAATCTAAAGGTTCTAAGCTAGAACTTAAGTTGTTTTTTGCGGATAATAATAAATTCTTAACGGTAAAATAAGACGAAAACCCTCCTAAATGATAAGCAACACTAAAGTCGGCATTAAAGTAACTAGAACTTTCTATAATTTGAGAGACTGTAGGATCTACAAAAGCTCTTTGATCTGATTGATTTTGCACTGCTGTAAAAGATAATCCAAAAGAAAGCTGATTGAATACCCTACCATCACTTAACGGTAAATGATATGAATAAGTTCCTTGAACTCCTTTTTGAGAGTGGTAGCCGTTTTTATCATTAAATAAAATAAAACCATAGCCCGCATTTGATTCTTCAGAAAGTTTGGTGTGAAAACTTAACGTTTGTAAAGCAGGTGAGTTTGCAATTCCCGCCCATTGTTGTCTTGCTGTAAATCTTGCTTTTCCGCAATTTCCAATTCCTGCTGCTGATGGATGTACCAAATATACATTATCAGATAAATAATCAGAATAAATAGGTAGCGTTCCTTGAGAAAAACTATTTATTGTGTAAGTAACACACAGTGTGAAAAATATAATTCTTTGTAATAAGTTCATTTAAACTAATTTGTCTATTTTTTTAAGATTCCAAATATATTGTTTTAAAAACAATAATTAGCCTTTTAAAAGACTATTTAACATAGTAAAACTGTAAAAAAAAGATTTTATTGCATAAAAAAAGACACTTTATTTCTAAAGTGTCTTACTCAGTAGCGGGAACTGGACTCGAACCAGTGACCTTCGGGTTATGAGCCCGACGAGCTACCTACTGCTCTATCCCGCGATTTGGACTGCAAAGATACAGCTTTTTAAAAAGTTAATCCAAATAAAAAATCATTTATTTTAAAAGAAAAACAAACTATCTTTGCGGGATGACACATAAAGCAGGATTTGTAAATATTATTGGCAACCCAAACGTAGGGAAATCAACGTTAATGAATGCCTTGGTAGGCGAAAAGCTATCAATCATTACATCAAAAGCACAAACTACAAGGCACCGTATTTTAGGTATTGTAAATGAAGATGACTATCAAATTATTTTTTCTGACACCCCAGGAATCATAAAACCTGCCTATGAGTTGCAAGAATCTATGATGGATTTTGTAAAAGCTGCCTTAGAAGATGCTGATATTTTAGTGTATATGGTAGAAGTGGGAGAGAAGGAGTTAAAAAATGAGCAATTTTTTAACAAGATTGTTAATAGTAAAATACCTGTTGTTTTATTATTGAATAAGATTGACAAATCATCGCAAGAAGAAGTAGAAGAAAAAATAGTTTATTGGCAAAATAAAGTGCCAAATGCATTTGTATATGTAATTTCTGCTTTAGAAAAATTTAATATAGAGGCAGCATTTAATAAGATTATTGAGTTATTACCAGAAAGTCCGCCGTTTTATCCGAAGGATCAATTAACAGACAAACCAGAACGTTTTTTTGTAAATGAAAAGATTCGAGAAAAAATATTGATGCATTATAAAAAAGAAATTCCGTATTCAGTAGAGGTAGAAACAGAAGAGTTTATTGAAGAAGAAAAAATTATTAGAATTCGTTCTATAATTATGGTAGAACGAGAAACTCAAAAAGGAATTATTATTGGTCATAAAGGAACCGCAATAAAACGTGTTGGTTCTGAAGCTAGAAAAGATTTAGAACGTTTTTTTGATAAAAAAGTATTTATAGAATTGGTAGTAAAGGTTAATAAAAATTGGAGAACTAGTTCTAATCAGTTAAAGCGTTTCGGCTATAAAGATTAATCATTTTTTTCTAGGGTTTTTAGCATAAAACTATGTAATTCTTCCATTTGAGTATGGCCTGTTTCTTTACCTATTTTTCCTAAAAAATAAAGTACAAGCCAAAAAGAGGGTAGTGCAATTAGCATAATTATTGGAAATACAATATTTTCCTTTAAACTCCAACGAGAATATGCCATAACAGCAAAAATTAGAAAAGAGATAGCTACCGCAAAATGAATAAACATAAATAGTGTCCAAACTTGTGGTTTTGGGCCAAACAACCCTTTTACCGTAGCTTTATTATTTCCATCTTCTTCAATCTCTATATGTAATTGTGGCGACCAGAAATGATCATCCTCTGTCGGGACATCAATAAAAATGTGACCATCAACAATTTTACTACAATATTTACATTCAGGATTTTTAAAATTGTCTTTAAATTTTTGCAATAATTCATTAGAACTAGTATCAAAATCCATTTTAAACCTTGGGCGTAGAAAGATATCACTATTTTTTTCTGTACTCATTTTCTTGCTTAGAACGCTCAATATATAATAATTAATTGGTTTTGTATTGTTGCGCTCTAGTTATAGAAGCTATTTTTTTGTTTGATGATGTGTTAAATGTGTTTCCTAAGAATAAGATTTTTCGGCGAATACATCTACGATAATCAATCTACAGATGAGTTGATGCCTATATAAGGAGTAAACATAAAAACGCTATTACTGACCTTAACAGGGTGAAAAAGTCGATTTGAATTAATGCTAAAAACTGATGGAATAAAGCTAATATCAAAAAAAATAGATGATAAACATATTGGTGTATTCAGAAAATATGTAAAAATCATAATCTCTGATAACGGAAAGAAATTTATCTTACATCAAGAAATAGCGAATAAATTAGAAGTAATTTTTTGTTTTGTAGAATTTTAGAGTTCTTGATAGAGAGGTTTGAATGAATGCAATAACAAACTGATAAGACAATATTTATTTAAAAAAGAGATTTCAACTTTGTATTAAGTTATTTGTATAATTATTAATGAGTTGAAGAATAGGTAAAAGAAAATATTAGGATATAAAACGTCTAGTGAAGTATTTTTAACTAACTTTAATCAAAACTTTTGCCCTTAATGTTTTGAACCTAGTAAATAAAGTTATCAAGAAGAGCTACACTAAAAGTTAAAAAAGCAATGAATACATTCAGTATCAAAACATCTAACCCTGCATTTACTAATTATTTTTGGGGTAGTTCTAAAAAATATTCTAGTACAAAAATGTCTTTAGGCGGCATTATTTTAAAAACTTTAGTCATGTTAATTTTGGTAGCTATAACCGCCAGTTATACTTGGAAAATTTTCTTTGAAGGTGCCAGTATAAAATGGTACACCAGCATTGGCTTACTGGTTGCTATCGCTGCAAGTTTGTTTATTTCGTTTAAACACAATGCTGCAAAGTATGTATTACCCATTTATGCCTTAGCAAAAGGGTTTTTCTTAGGCGGAATTAGCGCTTACGCACACAAACGTTTCCCTAATTTACCATTGCAAGCTGTTGGTGTAACTATACTTACTTTTTTTGTAATGTTACTCTTATTTAAAACCCAAATTATTAAAGTAACTCGACAATTTAGAGCAGTTATAATTACAGCTTCTGTAACTATTTTTACCATTTATATTATTTCTTGGATTTTATCTTTCTTCGGTGTAAACGTTTCTTTTATTTGGGGCATAGGTTGGTTTGCTATTGGATTTAATGTCTTAGCAGCAATTGTAGCTTCGTTTAGTTTGATGCTAGATTTTTACTACATAGACCGCCAAATTGGGAGAGCACCCAAAGAAAAAGAATGGTTAGCAACATGGGGATTTTTAATCACCTTAATTTGGTTGTATATAGAAGTACTACGTTTGATGAAAAAATTAGCAATACGGTTTTAATTTAGTTTGTCATTCCTGCGAAGGCAGGAATTCTTTTTATACTTTTTCGGGGTTTATAATGAGATTCCTGCCTTCGCAGGAATGACAACATTGATATTCAGTCACCGCAATGGTATTCTCTGTGTATTTCTGCGTAATAACTTAAAAAAATGGTGACAGATTTTTGATAGTTGGATTATCATATCTGTTTCCTAGTATATTAAAAAAAACTTACTTAAAATACCTTCAGCATTGTACCAAAGGAGTACAACAATTACTAATAAAACAACCAAAAACAATCCTTTTGTAGGTTTTTTTCTTTTTTGTTCGCCAAAACGTCTTTTAAATTGCATAATTCTAAATATTTTTATTTACTGGTTACAAGTAATTAAATACTATTTCTTCGGATGTACCAATTTCATTTCATCAATTAAACGTGTTGCTCCAGCAAATTTATCAACAATAAATAATACATAACGAATATCAACCATAATATTTCGGCAAATCTTAGGGTCATAATTCATATCGCTCATGGTTCCTTCCCAAACTCTATCAAAATTTAAACCGATTAAATTTCCATGTGCATCAATAGCAGGACTCCCAGAATTACCACCAGTTGTATGGTTTGTTCCTAAAAAACAAACAGGTATTTTGCCGTTTTTATCTGCATATTGACCAAAATCTTTCGTTTTATAAAGATCAATTAATTTTTGAGGTACATCAAACTCATAATCACCTGGTTTATATTTTTCTAACACGCCGTCTAAATAACTTACAGGGTTGTAATAAACAGCATCTCTTGGTGAATATCCTCTCACTTGTCCGTAAGTAACACGCAATGTGCTATTGGCATCTGGGTAATATCTATCACTTGGCAACACATCTATCAATGCTTTCATATACAACTTTTGAACTTTGCCAATTTCACCTTGAATTCTACTGTAATTTGGTGATAAATTATTGTAAAAATCTGCGATATATGGTTTTGCAAATTGATAAGCTGCATCATTATGTATCTTTTTGATAATTTCTTCGGATGTTCCTTCAAGTACTTTTAATGCACTTTCTAAATTGGTAAAAGCAGTTGTATTATAAAAATCGCTATTACTGTTTTTTGTATCAAACAAAGGCATAATGGCTTCAAAAATACCTTTATCTACATTTGCATTAAAGTTTTTATGAATTCCTTTTAATTGAGAAATTACAAACGATTTTGTTTTATTAAAAGCTTTTTCACCTCTTAATGAAGCTTTCTCTAATTGATATAAGCGAAACATTTGTTTCATCAACTCGCTATTTCTGTAAAACACTTCAATAAAGTTAGAACGTTTGATTGCGTAAGGCTCGAACTCGGCATACAGCGTATCAAAATCTGCTAAAATTTGACGGTACTTTTTATACTTGCGTTTCTTATTGATTTTTTCAGTGAAGATTTTTTCGAAATCACGTTTTTTAGCAATCGCATTACTTTTTTCTATCCCTTGATTTTCACCAATCCATTTTTTCCAATAATTAGCAATTCTTGCCTGTTTAGAGGCGTATTGAATTCTAATTTTAGTATCAGATTTCATTGCTGCATCCATCACTTTTAAAGCCTTTTCTCTAATATTAATATTTGATGGGTTTACTTTTTGTGTAATTTGTTCAACAGCCACTGCAGGTAAATACTCGTTGGTTCTTCCTGGAAAACCGAAAACCATTGTAAAATCTCCTTCTTCTATTCCGTCTAAAGAGACTGGTAAAAAATGTTTTGGTGTGTACGGAACATTGTCTTTTGAATAATTTGCAGGACGATTATTTTTATTAGCATAAATTCTAAACATCGAAAAATCTCCTGTATGACGTGGAAAAACCCAATTATCAGTATCGCTACCAAATTTACCAATGCTTGTTGGCGGTGCGCCAACCAAACGAATATCTGTAAAACTTTCTGTTACAAACAAAAAATATTGATTTCCTTTAAAAAAGGCTTTTACTTTTGTTTTTTGCCAATTTTTTACTGTATAATTTTTTTGAACTTTATTCGTGTTTTTTTGAATAAGACTTTGTGCTTCTTTGGCTGATAATTTATCTGAAACTCCGTTTAAAATAGCCTCTGTAACATCTTCAATTTTAATAATAAAAGTTACTTCTAGGTTTTTGTTCGGCAACTCGTCTTCTTGTGTTTTTGCCCAAAAACCATCTTTCAAATAGTCGTTTTCTAATGATGAGTGCGATTGTATTTGCCCAAAACCACAATGATGATTGGTTAATAACAAGCCTTTTGGCGATATAATTTCTGCCGTACAACCACCATTAAAATGCACAATGGCATCTTTTAAACTTGATTGGTTTACATTGTAAATATCATCTGCAGTTAATTTACTTCCTAAATTTTGCATTTCTGTTTCGTTCATTCCTTTTAGCAAAGAAGGAATCCACATTCCACCCTGTTGTGCAGAAAGATTGATGGAAATAAAAAGCACTACTATTTTAAAGATTTTCATTTTTTGAAATATTTTTATGGATAAATCAAAGATACATTTTTTTCAGTATTTAGTTGATGATTTTTATTGGTAGTTGAGATTTTTTTAGAGTTGAATTTTTTATTTTCGATGCTCGTAATACTTGTCTACGCTACATATTACTTTGCTACTTTTGTTGCACGCAACATTTCTCTTTTCCCAGGAGGTCCTTGCAAGCGTTCTACAATAAAGCCTACAGATTGCATTGCTCTACGCACGCTTCCTTTTGCAGAATAAGTTGTTAAAACCCCATTTGGTTTTAAGGCGATAAACATTTTAGCAAAAATTTCTTCCGTCCATAATTCAGGCTGTACTCTTGCACCGAATGCATCAAAATAAATCAAATCAAATTGATTTACATCATCTATATCTTTAAAAAATTGTTTTCTTTTTGTAAGTGAAAAGTCATTAGAAATTTGATATTTTTCACCCCACGAAGTAGCGTGAATTTTATCAAATATATTTTGATGTTTTACTGCTTTTAATTCTGACACATAATTTAATTCACTAATTTCATCCGAAGAAATTGGATAGGCTTCTACACCTACATAATGGATTTTTTTTATTGATTTTTCAGCTTCTATAAAAGTGATGAAACAATTTAAACCTGTACCAAAACCTATTTCTAAAACCGCTACTTCATCTTTATTTACCTGTTCTAAACCTGCTTTTATAAATACATGATAGGCTTCTTGAATAGCACCGTGTTTGGAATGGTATTGCTCATTCCAATTTGGTAAATGAATGGTTGTTGAGCCATCTGAAGTGATGATAATTTCTCTTTTCAAATTTTACATTAATTAAATTAAAAAAAAACGAGAACAGAAATATAAATAACTGTTCTCGATATTTTTTTCCCGTTACCTCTTTAAAAAATTACTAGAACTGACAATAGAATTTAAAACGGTATTAATTAATCAATAGTTTTTTAATTCTAGGGATTGGACCTGGACAAGTAGTTTTATGACAAGCAACACAACTTTGTATCGCTTCGTTAAACTCTTTTTTTTGATGCTTTTTATCGGCAGTAAAAACATCTTGCATATTTTTAATATATAGATTAGAAAACGTTTCAAAACTTGCATTTCTATCAGAAGGATCCGTTAAAATAGCCGTATGTATTTTTAAATATTTATCAGGAAAAGCAGCTAATTTTTCTCCATTTAAAATGGCATTTTTAACTTCTTTATTCTTTTCTAACATCGAATCCATTAGAAGTGCCATTTCTGATGTTTTGTGCATGTCAAAACTAGCTGGAGTTGTTGTTATAATTTTTATTTCTCTTTCTGGCTGCTTCTCTTTACAAGAAAACAACAATAAGAAAATAGCGAAAAATACAATTGATTTTATAAATTTATTTTGCATCATCTTTTACTTCCATTAAAACACCATCTGCTTCAAAAGCCAAAGTAACTTTTGGTTCTGTAATTTTTGCAATTTCTTCTGGGGTTTTACCAGCATCTTTTGCATAATGTTGTAATTCTTTTACAGAAATTGTGGTTACAAATGCCTTACCATTTAGTATTGTTTCTTGTCCTTTTGAATTGAAAGGCATAAAAAACCCGTAATCTTTAAAACGCACCATAGTTTCTTTGTCATTACCCAAATCTACTTTCATCCAACATCCTTTTTTTTGACAAACTTCTTTTACGGTTGATTTAAATTTTACATTTATAGTATCTCCAGATTTTAAATTATTAAATTTATCACTCATTTCTTTTATAGAAATAACATTTTTTGCATCAATTTTTTCACCAAAAGATGCGTACGCAATTACTTCTTTTTTTACTGCATCTGCTTTTGTTGCTGTTTTATCATTTTTACACGCTGCAAAAATCAATAAAAAAACCATCATTACTTTCATGTATACTTTCATAATCTGTTGTTTTAAAATATCTTAACAAAGATAGGAAATCCTTTGGGTTTCTTAAAATAAAATGATACAAATTCCGTACATTTGCATTAAATTTCAAACATACATTTTTATGGATTTAGACATCAATATCCAACCGATAAAACAATCTAAAATAAATACTATAGATTTTGACAATTTAACCTTTGGAAATGTTTTTTCTGATTATATGTTTGAGTGCGATTTTGTGGATGGAAAATGGCAAACTCCAGTCATTAAACCTTACGGTCCTTTAACATTAGATCCTTCTGCACGCGTTTTTCATTACGGACAAGCTGTTTTTGAAGGGATGAAAGCTTTTAAAGATGATAACGATGCTCTCTTTTTGTTTAGACCAGATGAAAGTTTTAAACGCATCAATACATCGGCAAAAAGATTAGCGATTCCTGAGTTTCCTGAAGAATATTTTTTTAATGGATTGAAAAAACTACTCCATTTAGAGACTGAATGGATAAAAAAAGGAAAAGGAAACTCTCTATATATCCGTCCGTTTGTTATTGCAACCGAAGGCGCTATTTCTGCATCACCTGCAAATCAATATAAATTTATGATTATCTGCTCTCCGTCGCAAGCTTATTATGCAGGAGAAGTACGTGTAATATTTGCACAAGAATATAGTAGGGCAGCAAGTGGAGGTGTTGGTTTTGCAAAAGCTGCAGGTAATTATGCTGCGCAATTTTACCCAACAAGTTTGGCTCATAAAAAAGGATATCAACAAATAGTTTGGACCGATGCAAGCTCTCATGAATTTCTGGAAGAAGCCGGTACTATGAATATTTTTTTTAGAATTAATGATACATTAATTACTGCACCAACTAATGATAGAATTTTAGATGGTATTACACGAAAATCTATCATTCAACTTGCAAAAGATTATAATATCGATATCGAAGTACGTAGAGTTTCTGTGTCTGAAATTAAAGAGGCCGCTAGAAATGGTAGTTTAAAAGAAATTTTTGGTTCTGGTACAGCTGCAGTTGTAAACCCTATTTTAGGGTTTAAACATAGTGATGATGTTTTTGAGCTACCTAAAATCACCGATTCTTTTGCTTCATTTTTTAAAGAGAAATTAACAAACATTCAATACAATACTTCTGAAGACCCACACGGATGGAGGTATAAAGTGTAACCTTTATTTTTCTCTGTTGTCCGAAAAAGATAAAAGACCGCTTCGCTAAAAGACATAAGAATAAGAAATTGACTATAACTAACAAGCAAATAGTTTCTTCAGTAATTACACCTTTCCTAAAAGTGAAATGCTAAAAAAGCAAAGTGTATCTATGTTAAAAAAAGCTTAATAGATTGCTATATATCGCTTTCAAACATCATTACAGATTTTAATAGGACTATAATATTTATTTTTCTAAAATAGTTTTGATATTAGGCTTAAAATAATTTGGTCCTTTTAATACCTTACCATCTTCTCGATAAATTGGGTTTCCATCTTCGCCTAATTTACTCATATTACTGCGCTGTATTTCGTTAAAAACGTCTTCAATTTTATCTTGCATACCATGTTCTATAATTGTTCCACATAAAATGTACAACATATCTCCTAATGCATCAGCAACTTCAACCAAATCGTTATTTTGAGCTGCTTCTAAATACTCTTCGTTTTCCTCTTTCATCAACTCAAACCGAAGTTGATTCCTCTTTTCGGTAATATTTGCTGTGGGTGTATTTTTAATTCCTAATTTAAATGCTGTATGAAATTTGTGTACAGCTGCTATTTTGTTTTTCATTACTGTTATTTATATAATTCCTAATTCGTTTTGTATCTTATCAAAATCAAAATTTGACCAATCATTGATGTGGCTCTTTATATTTTCTTGTTGAAAATCTACTAAATTTTTATTTCTAATTCCTAAGAAATGAACCCCTAGATTTTTTGCTGTTTTCAAATCTCAAATTCCATCTCCAACAGAAATAATATTTTTAAAATCTGAAATTTGAAAATATTTTTGAGCTTTTTTTATAGCAGATTTCACAATATCCTCTCTTGAATAAATACTATTGGATGCTTCTACCAATTCTGGCACAAAATTAATTTCTGCTTGTTGTAACTTTACCAATGCAGGTGCTAAAAGAGAGCCTGTAGCAAAACAAATGGCATAATCTGTTTGTTGCATAAAAAAGTTAACAATAGTACTTGCTCCTTTTATTTCTTTTGATTTAGGTAATTTCAACATTAAAGCAAGCATTTTTTTTTCAAATTCAGGAATTAAAGAAAACTCAAAATTTTGATTAAAATTGGCTTCGTAGTTTTCTTTTAAAATATAGCTATCCGTTACATTTTTATAACTTTTCCAATCTTGATTTATTTTTGTAATTCCAAAATTTTTCATCGTATTTACATACGCTGTATGGTGTTGGGTTTCACTTTTTGTAAGTGTATCATCAATATCAAAAATAATTAAATTATTTTTTAGCATTTATATTGTTTTTTTTAATAACCAAGCGGGTGTGTTTTTAAGTACAAAAGCAATCAAACCCCAACGTCTTGATATATATGCAACTCGTTTTTTATTTTTGATAGCACTGTAAATTTGTTTTGTAGCTTTTTCTAAAGACACCATCCAAAAAACACCTTCTCCTAAAGCCATTGCCGTATCTACAAAACCTGGGCGAATATCCGTAATAAAAACCTTTTTACTTTTAATTGTTTTGGTTTTAAAATACAAACTTTCTAAATAGGCTTTTTGATAGGCTTTGGATGCAAAATAAGCTGGTGCACCTCGATTTCCTCTAATCGATGCGATAGATGAAATACCCACCAAATGCCCAAATTGTTGCTTTCTGAATAAATTATATGCCAAATCGTACAATTTAGTTACACCAACTACATTGGTTTGTATGGTTTCATTCTCTGAACTCCATTCTAATTTCGGATTGATAAATCCAACTCCAGAAGATTGAATTATCAAATCGATTGTACCAAACTTAGCAACAATTTCATTGAATATTTTTTCTACCTCTTCTACTTGCTGAATATCATTTTGTTTTATTAAAACCTGATTAGGAAACTTCTTTTCTATTGCCTCTAATTTTTCGAACCTACGTCCTGTAATCGCTACTTTATAATTATCTTTTAATAACAATTTTACAAGTTCTTTTCCGATACCAGAAGTTGCTCCAAAAATTATAGCTGTTTTCATGTGTTGAAATTATATTTCCGTAATTTCGCATAAAAATACATATTTTATGTTTACCACGGGTCGTATTATTTTTGCCATTTCTTTTATTGTCCTTTTTATTGGATTGATGATCTACAGTTATCGAAAAGATGCTAAAAATCATCAGAAATATTATAAAAATGCTGGTATAAAAGCACTCATTTGGTCTGTTTTAGTAATTACTGCTTTTTTACTGTTTAGATATCATGGAGCGATTAGAGAACTTGTTTTTGGTAGTTAAACACTTGTAGGTACTAACTTACCTATAATTAGGTATTGTATTGGTTTTAAACAACTTGTATGTTTGTGCAATAATTTAAAACCAAATACTTATGAAAAAATTTATTTTAAAATCAATCGGATTATTATTTATCTCTGTTATGCTTTTTAGCTGTGGGGACGATGAAGAAATTGAAAGAAACGATGAAAGTATTATACCAACAAATTCATTTGGAAGAGACAACCAAGTACTAGGAACTGTTGAGATAAACGGTAGGAATATTACTATTTCTGTATGGGATCACGGACAAATAGACGGCGATATTGTTTCTATATATGTAAATGGCACAAAGGTAATTGATGAAGAAACATTAGATGGCCCTTCTAATAAATTTTCTGTTTCTACTACATTAGACTATAATGGTTACAATTATATTTTATTATATGCCCACAATGAAGGTTCAATTTCTCCAAATACAGCAGCTATTTTAATAGATGATGGAACTTCTTCTGAGCAATTTTCTTTATCCTCTAATTTATCTACCAACGGAACTGTTAATTTAATTGTTGATTAACTTCCTATTTTATTCTTAACCAAAAAATCCGATTCTAAAAAGAATCGGATTTTTATTTCTCTTCAAATAATTACTTCTTAATTCTCTGTTCCTAGAAAATTATAATGCTTCGAATAAAACAACATTTGAGTTTCAAAATCTTTTGGTTGTTTTACTGTTACTTTTAAGATATTCCCGTCAGCATCCATCAAAGGTTCTAATACAGGATTTACAAACCCACTATATGGTGCATCTTTAAACTGCTTATTTCTTTCTAATACTTCTTTGTGTAACGCTTGATCTACTTTTACTCCGTAACCTTCTACCAAAGCTTTGGCAGCATCAAAATCTCCTTCAGACTTTATACGTTGTGCTTCTTTTAATAAACGTCCAAAAATTTCACGAAGTTTCATATAATCGTTGATTTTAAAATAGGTTTTACCATTTTTCACTATCTTTTCAATTACATTGTCTTTTTTACCCTGTTCAAAAGCCCACGTAGAAACCCATTGACGATTTACCATATGATCTTCCTCTAAATCATCTCCTAATTTAATTCTGATTAATTGTGTCATCAATCCATTTCTAATATACCCGTCATAAGCAGCTCTCCCAATTTTTTTCCAATCTTTTACCAAGCCTAATTCTTGTATTTTCGAATCCATTAAATAGTATAAACCAACTAAATCTGCTCTACCTTCTTCCATTGTAGAAGCATAATTTTTTAAAGTTTCTTTGGGTTGCCCAATGCCTTTATTTATCAAGCCAGATGCATGCCCAATTACCTCATGTAAAGCCGTGTGTAGTTTATCTGCTTTTTGGCCAAACTCTTCTTCTAAAGCAATTTCTTCTTCAGAATATGCAAATTCTTTTAAACGCCCACTTCCTCCTGCATTTGCATATGCGCTAATGATATTTCCTAAAGAAACAGATTTAGATCCGTGTTGCTGACGAATCCAATTGTTATTTGGTAAATTTACTCCAATGGGTGTGCTTGGAGACGAGTCTCCAGCTTCTCCTGCCACATTTACTGTTTTGTACGAAACTCCAACTACATTTTTCTTTTTATGATTTTCCATTAATGGAGAATTATCTTCAAACCATTGTGCATTTTTAGACAATACTTCCATTTTACGAGACATATCAAAATCTTTAATTTGCACAACTGTTTCGTAAGAGCCTCTATATCCTTTTGGGTCATTATATACTTCTATAAAACCGTTAATCCAGTCAATATTTCCTTCAGTAGATGTTGCCCAAGCTACACAATACTTATCCCAAGTATCTAAACTTCCTGTTTTGTAATATGCTATTAACAAACCTAATGAGTTGGCTTGTTTTTCATTCTCTGCAACTTCTTTAGCTTTTTCTAGCCAACCAATAATTTGATCGATGGCTTTACCATACATTCCTTCAGATTTCCAAATTTTTTCTACCAATTTTCCATCAACTCTTACTAATTTCGAATTTAAACCAGCTTCTATTGGTTGCTCTTTCGTACCTTTATAAGCATTTTTGTAAAATTCTGTTACCTCTTTATCAGTAATATCTGGATCGTAAAAATTAATAGCAGAAGAAAGCACATTGTCAACTCCTCCTTTTTTATTTACCTTTTTATTATCGGCATCATTAAAAATTATTTCAATTATTTTTCTTGGTAAATCTGTTCTCGATTTTTTTAGCAATACATCTTCAAAATATTCTCTCGAAAATGCTGGTTTAATTTTGGCATTGGAGTAATGGTGATGAATTCCGTTAGAAAACCACACTCTTTTTAAATAGGTTTTAAAAGCTTTAAAATCGGCTGTTTTTTTATCACCACGAAAGCGATTGTTAATTCTTTCTAAGGCTTTTCTTATTTTTAAATTGTATCGGTAGTTTTGATCCCACATAATATCTCTACCTGCTAAACCTGCTTGTGTTAAAAAGTATACTAGTTTTTTCTCTTTTAAAGTCAATTCTTCAAATCCTGGTATTTTATAACGCAATACTTTTATATCTGCAAATTGCTCTACAAAATGATTAAAATCCCCATCTCTAGATGCTACTTTGTCTTCTTTTTTGTCAATGGCACAAGAGCTGATAAAAAATACAGCGATTAGTGTGTATAAAATTGTTTTTAATTTCATCTTTTATTATTTTATTTTGATTGATAAATGTACTAAAAAAGTATTGATAATCTATTAAACTTCATGGTATCTAAAACAATCTGTGGTGTGATCATTTACCATTCCTGTGGCTTGCATGTGTGCATATAAGACTGTTGCCCCTACAAATTTAAAACCACGTTTTTTTAAATCTTTAGAGATTTTGTCTGACAAAACTGTAGTTGCAGGAACATCTTCTCTTTTTACAAATTTGTTTTTAATAGGTTTTCCATTGGTAAAATTCCAAATATATTTAGAAAATGAATCAAATTCATTTTGAATTTCCATAAATGCTTTTGCGTTAGAAATAGTAGCTTTTATTTTTAATTTATTTCTGATGATCCCTACATCTTGTAACAAACTCTTATATTTCTTATCATCATATTTTGCTATTTTTTGATAATCGAAGTTGTCTAATGCTTTTCTAAAATTTTCTCGTTTGCGCAAAACGGTTATCCAACTTAAACCCGCTTGAAAGGTTTCGAGAATTAGAAATTCAAACAATTTTGCATCATTATATATAGGGACACCCCATTCCGTATCGTGATATTCTATATACAACGGATCTTTACCTACCCAAAAGCACCTACTTTTCATTGCCTATTTCTTTTAAAAACCGAAAATTAGTGTTAAAACAATAAATAAACTACAAAAACCAAAATAATTTTCGCAACTTTACTACGCTAAAGCTTCCTGATTATGAAATATTTAAGACATTTGTTACTTCTTTTTTCTGTTGGATTTGTTTTATGGTCTTGCAGTTCATCGCCTATAAAAAACAATACCAATCAAAAAGAAAAACCTGTTGTTATTGCGAATGATAGTTTAGAGTATGAAATTACTATTATTGATATCGGTTTTAATTCTTACTTAAACTCTATCGCAAAACCTATTGGTTATTACTCACAAAGTTATTTAGAAAATAAGAATATTTTTTATATTGCTGAATGGAATCATAGAGCTAGAAACCCACTACAATACAATGCTAATATTTATGAAAATGTAATAGAATATGAATCTAATATAGATTATGGATACGATGTAAATTACAAACTTTTTAATTATTTTGAATTTGCACAACGGAAATATAAAATGCGATTACGTTAAATTATCTTGCTTTTTTATTTTTTGATAAGACACAAAACTAAAATCGTATTTATTCTTCTCATCGGCTTTAAAATCTTCTCTAGAAACTTCTTTCCATATTTTTAGATCTATTTTTGGGAAGAAAACATCTGCCTCAAATTCTTGATGCACAATAGTAATATCTAAACGATCTGCTAGATTTTTCTCCATCGTTTGTTTGTAAACCTGAGCTCCACCAATAATAAAAACCTGATTGTCATCTTTAGCTATATCCAAAGCTTTTTCAATACTATACGCAACTTTACAACCTTCTTTTTTATAACGTTTATTTCTAGTAATAATTACTGTAGTTCTATTTGGCAAAGGCTTACCGATAGATTCAAATGTATTGCGTCCCATTAAAATATGATGCCCTGTGGTTACTTTTTTAAAGCGTTTTAAATCTGCTGGTAAATGCCATATTAAATTGTTATCTTTTCCTAAAGCATTATTTTTTGCAATGGCTGCTATAATTGTAATCATATTTTTCTTTTTTATACTTTTTTTGCTAATTCTAATAATTTCAACGTTGTTCTTACATTGCGGGAAGTAGCATTTACATGTAGCTTTTTCTCAAAACTCTTTATATTCATTTTTGAATGACTATAATACATATAAATTACATCATCTACAATGGTAAATTCATCACTTTCTGCTTTATTAACTTCTATAGATGTTTCTTTCGGAGTTTTATTTAAAAATGTAAAAGCCACCTTTTTCTCTCCGTCAATAGGATACGGATTATTCTCTATCGCTTTTTCCCACTCATCAACAGTTCTAATTAGTACAGGAGTCTCAAATCCAAAATTTGCTAAAATAGCATCTTTAATTTTTTGAGGAATTACTGATTTCTTTTCTTCGGATGTGAGAATAATATTTCCGCTTTGAATATAAGTTTGTACATTTTGAAAACCAATTTTTGACAACAAATTACGCAAATCTTGCATCAAAATTATATTTTTTCCTGACACATTGACTCCTCTTAAAAGGATGATATACGTTTTCATATTTTTAAGAAAAATCTCATTTATACAGCAACAATTCCTCGAATATGCGGATGTGGATTATAACCTACCAACTCAAAATCTTCAAAAGTAAAATCTTCTATATTTTTTATCTTCGGATTTATTTTCATCTTCGGCAAACCTCTTACTTCTCTCGATAATTGTAATTTAAATTGTTCTTGATGGTTGTTATAAATATGGGCATCGCCAAATGTATGTATAAATTCTCCTGCTTCATATCCGCAAACTTGCGCCATCATCATTGTAAACAACGCATAACTTGCAATATTAAAAGGCACTCCAAGAAAAATATCAGCGCTTCGTTGATACAACTGACACGATAGTTTTCCTTCTGCTACATAAAACTGAAAAAATGCATGACACGGTGGTAATGCTGCTTTTCCGTTGGCAACATTCTCTGAAAAAGACACCGATGTATCTGGCATTACACTTGGGTTCCACGCAGAAACTAACATCCTTCTACTATCAGGATTGGTTTTTAAAGTTTCAATCACATTTTGTAATTGATCAATATCATCACTATTCCAATTACGCCATTGATGTCCGTAAACAGGACCTAAATCTCCATTTTCATCTGCCCAATCATTCCAAATCCGAACGCCATTTTCTTGTAAATATTTAATATTTGTATCGCCTTTTATAAACCAAAGTAATTCATAAATAATCGACTTTAAGTGTAGTTTTTTGGTGGTTACCATCGGAAAACCTTTACTTAAATCAAATCGCATTTGATAGCCAAAAACACTTTTTGTACCTGTGCCTGTTCTATCCTCTTTTTTGTTTCCGTTTTTTAAAACGTGTTGTACTAAATCTAAATATTGTTTCATTAAAACTTGTTGAATTGTTTAGTTGTCCCCTCTTAAACGATTACACCTTTTCTATCCTATAATCATACCCGCAATTGTTGCTGACATCAGCGAAGCTATTGTACCTCCTAACAATGCTTTCATACCAAATTCTGATAAGGTTTTACGCTGCCCTGGGGCTAAAGAACCAATACCGCCAATTTGTATCCCTATAGATGCAAAATTTGCAAAACCACACAACATATACGTTGCCATAATTATTGATTTATTATAACTTAAATGTACCACATTTGCCATATCTTTTAATTCTGCTAATTGTATATATCCTACAAATTCACTTGCTACTAATTTAATCCCTAAAAGTTGTCCCATCAACGCCATATCATCTTTTGCTACACCAATTAGCCACATTAAGGGAGCAAAAGCATAGCCCAAAATTGCTTCTAAAGAAAAACTTTTATACGCTGTATTTTCTGCCATCCAAGAATTTAAAGTTGTAATGTCTCCAACCCAGCCTAAAATTCCGTTTATCATTGCAATAAATGCCACAAAAACCAACAACATTGCGCCTACATTTACAGCTAACTTTAATCCTTCTGTTGTTCCGTTAGCAATCGCATCTAAAATGTTTGTTCCTATTTTATCTGAGGATACTTTTACATCTGTATTAACTTCTTCTGTTTGAGGAAATAATATTTTAGAAATGATAATTGCTCCTGGAGCTGCCATTACAGATGCTGCTAATAAATGTTTTGCAAATTTTAATCGTAACACAGGGTCATCTCCACCTAAAAATCCGATATAGGCAGCTAACACAGCACCTGCAACGGTTGCCATACCTCCAATCATTACTAAAAGCATTTCAGATTTGTTCATTTTTTCTAAATATGCTTTGATTAATAAAGGAGCTTCTGTTTGTCCTAAAAATATATTTCCTGCTACTGATAAACTCTCTGCTCCTGATATTTTTAACACTTTCGATAATAATAATGCTAGTACTTTTACCAATTTCTGAATCAATCCTAAGTAAAATAAAACGGATGTCAATGCTGAGAAAAAGATAATGGTTGGTAGTACTTGAAAGGCAAAAATAAACCCGTACGAACTGATATTCATCATGCCTCCAAACAGGAACTCACTTCCTGCTCGCGTATAATCTAACACACTTACAAATAATCCGCCTACCGCTTCGAAACCTCTTTGTACAAACGGAACTTTTAATACTCCTATGGCTATTATTAATTGAAAAGCCAGCCCCAAACCAACTGTTTTCCAATCTATAGCTCTTCTATTGCTACTAAATAAAAATGTGATAAACAATAAAGAAATCACACCTAAAACTCCACGCCATAAAGTACTTATAGAAAACCCTTTGCTCTCAATTGCTTGGTCTATTTTTTTTGTTGGTTTTTCTACAACGATATCTATTATAGTTTTATCAACATTTACAGTTTCATCTAACGTTATTATAGTTTCTTCTATCTCTGTAGTTCTGACAATTACTGAATCTTTTTTTGATTCTGTATCTTGTGAAAACCCAATCATAGAAATCATTAAAAACAGTGTAAGAAGTAATTTTTTCATAAGTAAAAAGGTTCGTTAAGGTCTTCTGCTAATTTCATCTCTAATTTCAGCAGCTAATTCGTAGTTTTCGTTCACTACAGCTTCATTTAATTGTTCGTGTAATTCTTTTATTGATAGGTTAGAAAAATCTTTTTCATCACCTATAGCTTCCTCTATTTCAGCAACCAGCTCTTCTGCATTAAAATTATGTTCATTTTCTGCACCAAAACCTTCGTCATTTTTTAGAGATACACCTGCTTTGTCTAAAATAGTTTCGTAAGTAAAAATAGGGGCTTCAAAACGGACTGCAATTGCAATAGCATCCGAAGTTCTAGCATCAATTATTTCTTCTATTCCGTCTCGTTCGCATATCAAACTCGAAAAGAAAACACCATCTACCAACTTGTGGATAATGACTTGTTTTACGGTGATTAAAAACCGATCAGAAAATGTTTTGAATAAATCGTGTGTAAGGGGTCTTGGCGGACGAATCTCTTTCTCTAAAGCAATGGCAATAGATTGTGCTTCAAACGCACCAATTATAATAGGTAAAGTTCTTGTCCCCTCCATTTCACTCAACACTAATGCATAGGCACCACTTTGTGTCTGACTGTATGAAATTCCTTTAATTGTTAGTTTTATTAAACTCATATAGCTATCAACATAAAAAAAGCAATCGAAAATGATTCTTTTTTATTGGGGACAATTTACTAAAATTTATGGGTTGATTTCTGTTTTTTGGCAAAAAAAATCAGGATGTTACTTATGTGTAAAATCCTGACTAGTTATATTAAGAAATAATATTTTACGCTTGTTTAAACGCTTTTAATTTTTCTATTAATTTAGGTACAACTTCAAAAGCATCACCTACAATACCATAATCTGCTGCCTTAAAGAAAGGTGCTTCTGCATCAGTATTTATCACAACTTTTACTTTGGATGCATTTACGCCTGCCAAATGCTGGATAGCTCCAGAGATACCGATTGCAATATATAAATTCGCTGCAACTGGCTTACCAGTTTGCCCAACGTGTTCACTATGCGGACGCCAACCTAAATCAGACACTGGCTTAGAACAAGCGGTTGCTGCTCCTAAAACTTCGGCTAATTCTTCAATCATCCCCCAGTTTTCAGGTCCTTTTAAACCTCTACCTGCAGAAACTACAATATCTGCATCTGCAATCATTATTTTTCCTGATGCTTTTTCTACTTTTATAGATTTTACACCTAAATCAGCATCAGAAATAGACGCTTCAAAACTTTCTGTGCTTCCGCTAACGGTATTCTCATGAACTCCGTAAGAATTTTTAGCTAAGGTTATTACTTTTTTATCAGCAGAAATTACCGTGTTGCTAAATGCTTTGTTAGAAAATGCTTTTCTTTTTATTGTAAACGGACTTGTTTCGCTAGGTAATGCAACTACATTTGTTACATAACCTGCCTCTAATGATACTGCTACCATTGGCGCTATAAACAATCCGTTAATACTTGAATCAATCACTACAAGTTCCGCATTTTCTGCTTCAGCAACTTGTTTAATTATAGTAGTATATGCTTTTGCATTAAAACCTTGTAAGGCGTCATTTGATACCGTTACAATTTTTTCTGCTCCGTATGTATATAATTCAGAAACATTAGTTGCATTTATAGTTACAGCAACCATAGATGTTCCTAGTTGTTCTGCTACTTTTTTTCCATATGAAACTACTTCAAGAGCAGTTTTTTTAAATTTTCCTTCCGATGCATCGGCAAAAACTAAAACAGACATATTTTTTATTTTTTTGTATCGCTATGAAATAACCTTTCTCAACGACTTGGTTTTTAATTTAAATTACTTTTGCTTCGTTATGTAATAAGTTAATTAACTCATCCACATTATCTGCATCTACCATTTTACAAGCTCCTTTTGCAGCAAGTTTTTCAAATGATTTGATAGCTGTTTTAGCAGCAACATTAATTGGCTCTACAACAGTTAATGGTTTTTTACGTGCCATCATAATTCCACGCATATTTGGTATGCGTAAATCTTTTTCTTCTACAATTCCTTTTTGACCCGCAAGTACTAGTGGTAAATTGGTTGATAAAGTTTCATTTCCTCCATCAATTTCTCTTGATACTGTAGCTGATGTTCCGTCAACTTCTACTCCTATACATCCGTTTACAAAATTGTAATCTAATAAGGATGCCAACATTCCTGGAACCATTGCTCCGTTATAATCGATAGATTCTTTACCTGCTAATACCAAATCATATTCGCCATTTTTCACAACTTCTGCCAATTGTTTTGCAACTGAAAACCCATCAATAGCATCTGTATTTACTCGGATAGCGTTGTCTGCGCCGATTGCTAATGCTTTACGCAACGTAGGTTCTGAAGTAGCATTACCAACATTTATAACGGTTACAGTTGCTCCTTGTTTTTCTTTAAACCACATGGCACGCGTTAAACTAAACTCATCATACGGATTGATAACAAACTGTACTCCGTTTGTATCAAATTTAGTATCACCTTCTGTGAAATTAATTTTCGAAGTGGTATCAGGTACATGACTGATACATACTAATATTTTCATATATATTTATTTTATAAGAAACTTACATTTTTTATCGCCACGAAGTTACTGATAATTTTCGAAAAATACTATGCGCGCATAGTATTTTTTTTCATTCAAATTATAGAGAGTAATTATTCAATATTTCACTACTTTTGCTATTTGAAACAAATACCAATCAGTAAAATAATGAAAACGATTCAGTTTAGAGAAGCTATTTGCGAAGCAATGAGCGAAGAAATGCGTAGAGATGAAAGCATTTATTTAATGGGAGAGGAAGTTGCCGAATATAACGGAGCTTACAAAGCTAGTAAAGGAATGTTAGATGAATTTGGTGCTAAAAGAGTGATTGACACTCCGATTGCCGAATTAGGTTTTGCAGGTATTGCTATCGGTTCTGCCATGAACGGAAACAGACCGATTGTAGAATATATGACGTTTAACTTCTCATTAGTTGGTATTGATCAAATTATAAATAATGCGGCAAAAATCAGACAAATGTCTGGTGGTCAGTTTAATTGCCCAATTGTTTTTAGAGGACCAACAGGTTCTGCGGGACAATTAGGCGCAACACACTCACAAGCTTTTGAAAACTGGTTTGCAAATACACCTGGTTTAAAAGTAATTGTTCCTTCTAATCCGTATGATGCAAAAGGCTTATTAAAAGCAGCTATTAGAGATGATGATCCTGTTATTTTTATGGAATCTGAACAAATGTATGGTGATAAAATGGAAATTCCTGAAGGAGAATATATCATTCCGATTGGTGTAGCAGAAATTAAAAGAGAAGGTACCGATGTTACTATTGTTTCCTTCGGAAAAATTATCAAAGAAGCTTATAAAGCTGCGGATGAATTAGCGAAAGAAGATATTTCTGTAGAAATTATTGACTTGCGTACTGTTAGACCAATGGATCATGATGCCATTATTACATCCGTAAAGAAAACAAATAGATTGATTATTTTAGAAGAAGCGTGGCCTTTTGGGAGTGTTTCATCAGAAATTACTTACAGGGTTCAAAATGAGGCTTTTGATTATTTAGACGCGCCCATTAAAAGAATTACAACAGAAGATACGCCTGCTCCATACTCACCAGTTTTATTACAAGAATGGTTGCCAAATAGTAACGATGTTATAAAGGCGGTTAAAGAAGTTCTCTACCTATAATTGGGTATTGCATTGCATCAATAAAAATCTTTTCTTTACTGCTTTCATAAAAAGAGTACGCATTACATGAATAAAATAAAAGTTGCTATTTTTCTCGCATTTTTTAGTGTAGCATCCTATGCTCAACTAACCGTAAAAGGTGTTGTTTTAGATGAGAAAAACGAGCCATTACCTTATGTAAACATCATTCTTAAAAACTCTAAAAAAGGGACTTCTACCAATGAAAAAGGTGAGTTTTCTTTATCAACAAAAAAGAAAAGAGGTAGAATAGAAATTTCTTATTTAGGATTTACTTCTCAGTTAAGAAAATTTAATAAAAAAACACGATTCTTAACAATTATTTTAAAGGAAGATGCCAATCAATTAGATGAGGTTGTTTTAATTACGAAGCCTAAAAAGAGGTTGAAAAAGAAAGAAAATCCTGCTTATAAAATTTTAAAAGAAATTTGGACTCGGAAAAAGAAAAATGGATTACAGGCTGCAATTACATATCAATATAAAAAAAATCAAACTGTAGAAATAGGTTTGAATAACCTAGACACTATTTTTCTTAAAAACCTACTAAAAAAAGAGTACAAAAAAACGCTAGAAGAACTACCTTATAATGAAGATGGTGTTAATTTTTATATTCCTATTTATCTTTCTCAAAAAATAATCAATGTTTATGGTAATAACAAACTTGAAAAAATAAGAGAAGATATTGAGGCCGAAAAAAGCAATGGTATTCATAAAGAAGGATTTATTTTTGATAAAATGTCGAATACTTTTAATAATATTGATATTTACAAAAATAATATTCATTTCTTAAAGAAATCTTTTGTAAGTCCTATTTCTACTACAGGTTTTGAAACGTATGATTATGTTTTACACGATAGTACAATAGTAAATAACAGGAAATTATATAACATTTATTTTTTTCCTAGAAGAGATGGAGATTTGGCTTTTGAAGGAAATCTTTGGGTGGCAGATAAAATATTTTCTATTACAAAAATTAAGATGCGAGTTCATAAAGACATCAACCTTAATTTTGTACGATCTTTATCTTTTGAAAAAGAATTTTTTATTAAAAACGACAGTGTTTATTTGCCTAAAAAAGATAGTTATTCTGGAGATTTTACGCTGACTGATAAAGATGTTTTAAATAAAGGATTAACCATAAAAAAAACAAAAACATATGCTGATTATACTTTCAATAAAGTTTTAAAAGACAGTTTTTACAGTAACAAAATCATCCGATTTAAACCAAAACAGTTTTCTAAAAAAGAGATTTATTGGAATAAAACAAGCAATAGTTCTACAAATAAAGAAACCTATCAACTTATAATTAATTTAAAAAAGAAAAAGAAAATAAGTAGAATCACCAATACTTTAAACGCACTTTCTACTGGGTATTTTAACATTACTCCATCTTTTCAAGTAGGTCAATATTGGAACACTATTGTTAAAAATAGTGTAGAAGGCATCAAATTAAAACTAGGTTTTCGAACTTTTAAAAGTAATGAAGATAGGTTTCGTTTAAGTGGCTTTGTAGGTTACGGAACTAAAGATAAACGCTATAAATTTGGCTTAGAAACAAAATATATGCTCTCTTACAAGCCAAGAATTGCTATGGGAATTGCCTATCTTTATGATGTTGAGCAATTAGGAGGAAAGCTACTAAACACCAATGGACTGAACGCTAATGTTTTTGACCCGAATGCCTTATTTTCTAAAGGGAAAAACTTCTTTTTATCCTTTGTAAACAAAACTGCCCTTAAATTTGATATTGCCATTCATAAAAACCTACATATTGGCGCATCAATAGCACACAGCAGAATTCAAAGCGCTTCTCCTAAACATTTTTCTATAGATTATTTGAATAATGCAGGGAATATTGAATCAAAAGTAACCGACCTTAGTTCTGAAGTTTATATTGCTTACACACCAGGCAGATATGTATATGGTTTTGGTGTAGAACAACGGTTTGGAAAAAACTTATTTCCATCATTTGTTATCAATTATAAAAAAGGATATAAAGGTGTTTTAGGAAGTCAATTTTCATATGATAAAATACAGATAAAATACAGTCAGCCTATTTTATTAGGTAAATTAGGAAGATTAAAAACAACCATTGATGCTGGTAAAACATTTGGTAAAGTACCTATCGCATTATTAAGCCCGATTCCTGCAAATCAAACTTTTTGGATTACTCGTAGTACATTCTCTTTGATTAATTATTATGATTTTGTTACAGACACCTACATTGCTGGTCATTTCGACCATCATTTTGGAGGGTTGATTTTAAATAAAATTCCACTTATTAAAAAATTAAAACTCCGTAGTGTCTTAGTTTTTAAAACGGTGTATGGTACAATTTCTTCGGATAACATTGCTATTAATAAATCAAACATTACTTATGTTGCGCCAGATAATAAGCTGTATTATGAATATGGTTTTGGATTAGAAAATATTGGATACGGAAACATAAGACCCATTCGAGTAGATTTTCTTTGGAGAGGGAAACACACCAGTGTCAACGGATTGCCATCTCCTAAGTTTGCTATAAGAATTGGTATTGTTGCTGATTTTTAAACCTATTTCTTAACGTAAAACATATTCTTTTTCATTATTTTTGCATCCGCAGTTAAAAAAAGAAAAAAATGAGCACTACAAATAAAAAAACATTTGATGTTTTAATAGAAATACCAAAAGGAAGTAGAAATAAATACGAATACGACTTTGAATTAAAAAAAATACGTTTTGATAGAATGTTATTTTCATCAATGATGTATCCTGCAGATTATGGTTTTATTCCAGAAACTTTAGCTTTAGACGGAGATCCTTTAGACGTATTAGTTTTAGGGGCACAACCAACATTCCCTATGTGTGTTATGGAAGTAAAGCCGATTGGAGTTTTTCATATGGCAGATGAAAAAGGACCCGATGAAAAAGTAATTTGCGTACCTATTTCAGACCCTATTTGGAATGAATTAAACGATTTATCTGATGTAAACCCACATCTAGTGAAAGAAATAGAACACTTTTTTCAAGTATACAAAGATTTAGAAAAAAAACGTGTAGATGTTGGTGGTTGGGGAAATGCAAGTGAAGCTTTTGATATTGTTGAAAAATGTACAAATCGGTACGAAAATAGCGAACATAAAACCAATCGAAATTTTACGATTTAATAGCTTTTAACAACCTATTTATAAACCCTTTTAAATTAGATTTAGAAGGGTTTTTTATTTCCCTTTGATTTTGTTACTTTTGCAATCGTTCAAAAAACTAATTAAATTTAATTTATATATGGAATCAATGATGATTTACATGCCAATCGTAGCAGCCTTAATAGGTTTAGCTTATATGTTGGTAAAGAAGTCTTGGGTAATGAAACAAGACGCAGGAGACGGTAAAATGAAAGAAATTTCAGACCACATTTACGAAGGTGCTTTAGCTTTCTTAAATGCTGAATATCGTTTATTAGCAATATTTGTTGCTGTAGTGAGTGTTTTATTATTTATTGTTTCAACAGTTGTACCTTCAACACATTGGTTGATTGTAGTTGCTTTTATTTTAGGAGCATTTTTCTCTGCTTATGCAGGAAATATCGGTATGAAAATAGCGACTAAAACAAATGTTAGAACAACACAAGCTGCTCGTACAAGTTTACCACAAGCATTAAAAGTTTCTTTTGGTGGTGGAACTGTAATGGGATTAGGTGTTGCTGGTTTAGCCGTTTTAGGTTTAACTATGTTTTTTATTGCATTTTATTACTACTTTATGGATGGACCAACAGGAACATTTACAGTAGACAAAATGACGATCGTTTTAGAAACTTTAGCTGGTTTTTCTTTAGGAGCTGAATCAATTGCTTTATTTGCAAGAGTTGGTGGTGGTATTTATACCAAAGCAGCTGATGTTGGAGCAGATTTAGTTGGTAAAGTAGAAGCTGGTATTCCTGAAGATGATCCAAGAAATCCTGCTACAATTGCAGATAATGTAGGTGATAATGTAGGTGATGTTGCAGGAATGGGAGCAGATTTATTTGGTTCTTACGTTGCAACTGTATTGGCTGCCATGGTTTTAGGAAACTATATTATTAAAGATATGGGCGGAATAATCAATGACGCTTTTGGCGGAATAGGTCCAATCTTATTACCAATGTCTATTGCTGGTGCAGGAATTATTATTTCTTTATTAGGAACCATGTTAGTTGGTATCAAAAGTAATGAAGCTAAAGCAGACCAAGTAATGAGAGCTTTAAATAAAGGAAACTGGTTTGCTATTGGATTAGTAGCAGTTTCTAGTTATGTTTTAGTAACTTGGATGTTACCAGAAACTATGAAAATGCACTTCTTTGGTGAAGGTTTGGTAGATATTACTGCAATGCGTGTTTTTTATGCAACATTGGTTGGTTTAGTCGTTGGTGCTGTTATTTCATCAGTAACCGAATATTATACAGGATTAGGTAAAAAACCTATTTTAAATATTGTAGCAAAATCTGCTACTGGAGCAGGAACAAATATAATTGCAGGTTTAGGTACAGGAATGATTTCTACATTTCCAACAGTAATTTTATTTGCTGCTGCGATATGGTCTTCTTATGCTTTTGCAGGTTTTTATGGTGTTGCAATGGCAGCATCTGCTATGATGGCTACTACTGCAATGCAGTTAGCTATTGATGCTTTTGGACCAATTGCTGATAATGCTG
>CAZZNK010000007.1:0-41250 GCA_964655585.1 uncultured Flavobacteriaceae bacterium | reverse complement strand
GCAGCTTCTTGAAATTCTGTAGCAGAAATAATTTCCATTCCACTATTATCAATTAGCTCTTTTGCCTCAATAGCATTCGTTCCTTGTAATCTACAAATAATAGGCACATTAATTTTATCGCCCATATTTTTATATGCATCTACAACTCCTTGTGCTACTCTATCACAACGTACAATACCTCCAAAGATATTTACTAAAATTGCTTTTACGTTCGTATCTTTTAAAATGATTCCAAAAGCTGTTTCAACACGTTGCGCATCTGCAGTACCACCAACATCTAAAAAGTTTGCTGGCTCACCTCCTGCTTGTTTAATTAAATCCATCGTTGCCATTGCTAAACCTGCTCCGTTTACCATACAACCAACATTTCCATCTAAATCTACATAATTTAATCCTGCTGCTTTTGCTTCTACTTCAATCGGGTTTTCCTCTCGTAAATCACGCATTTCTGCATAATCTTTATGACGGTATAATGCGTTTTCATCTAAGGTTACTTTTGCATCAACAGCCATAATTTTATCATCCGAAGTTTTTAATACGGGATTGATTTCAAACATTGACGAATCTGATTTGATATACGCAGTATATAAAGATGATACAAATTTTACCATTTCTTTTAACGCACCACCAGACAATCCTAAATTAAATGCAATTTTACGAGCCTGAAAAGGCATCAATCCTAAATGCGGATCAATTTCTTCTGTAAAAATTAAATGTGGTGTTTCTTCTGCCACAGTTTCAATATCCATACCACCTTCGGTAGAATACATAATCATATTTTTACCTGTATTTCTATTTAAAAGTACTGACATATAATATTCTTCTGGTTCAGAATCCCCAGGATAATATACATCCTCACAAATTAATACTTGGTTTACTTTTTTACCTTCGGCAGAAGTTTGTGGCGTAACCAACATCATTCCTATAATATCATTAGAAATGGTTTCTACTTCTGCTAAACTCTTCGCTAGCTTTACACCACCACCTTTTCCACGTCCACCTGCGTGTACCTGTGCTTTAACAACGTACCAACTAGTACCTGTTTCTGTAGTTAATTGTTTCGCTGCATCTACCGCTGCTTTATGATTACTTGCAACAATACCGCGTTGAATTCTAACGCCAAAACTGTTTAAGATTTCTTTTCCTTGATATTCGTGTAAATTCATGTGTAAGAATATTTTTTATACGCAACAAAAATACAAATTCAAATTGTTTTTTTTGACAAAAATGTAACATTCTTATATTAAGAGAGTCTTTCATTTATTAACACTATTTTATGAGTTATTATTTCTAATGTAATAACTTAGCAATATCATTTCATTCAAATTACTAAATATGCTAAGAAATACAATTTTATTCTTACTTTTTTTATCGTTTACACTTCAAATAGTTTCGCAAGAAAAAAGAAATCGAAAAAAAATTACAACAACTAGAATTACACAACCTCCTAAAATAGATGGTCTTTTAGATGATGCTGTATGGAAAAATGCTGAACTTATGCATCATTTTATTATGTTTAAACCAGACAATGGTAAACCAGAAGCAGACACCCATAAAACCATTGTAAAACTAATATATGATGATAATGCTATTTATATTAGCGCCTCTATGTTTGATGACAATCCTTCTTCAATTCCTAAAGAAGTTACCAATAGAGATAATATCGGAAACTCAGATTTCTTTTTAATTACCATCAACCCAAATGACGATGGACAAAATCCGTTTGAATTTTTAGTAACAAGTTCTGGCACACAAGCAGATGCAAAAATTTCTGGTGGAAAAGAAGATTTTAGTTGGAGTGCTGTTTGGAAAAGTGCAGTAACAATTACTGACAAAGGATGGTTTGTAGAAATGAAAATACCCTATAGCGCATTAAGATTTAGCAACCAAGCAGTACAATCTTGGGGAATTAATTTCTTTAGAGACATCAAATCATTAAACGCAAAATTTACTTGGAATTATATAGATAATAAAAAAGGTACATGGACACAATATGATGGTCTTGTAGAGGGTTTTAAAAATATAAAACCCCCTATTAGATTGAGTTTTTATCCGTATGCTTCTGCAACAAATACTTCATATAACGGTACTTCTACTTTTAATTATAGTGCTGGTTTAGATTTAAAATACGGAATTACTGAAAACTTTACGTTAGATGCAACTTTGATTCCAGATTTTGGACAAACTAGATTTGATGATGCTACCTTAAACTTAGGCCCTTTTGAACAGCAATTTTCTGAAAGAAGACCATTTTTTACAGAAGGAACCGAATTATTTGGCAAAGGAGACTTATTTTACTCAAGAAGAATTGGCGACAGAGCTTCCGTTAGCGAAAGATATTTATCTTCTACATTAGCCGCCAATGAAGAAATAACAAATTATCCTGAAAAAGTACAGCTATTAAATGCCATAAAAATTTCTGGAAGAACAAAAAAAGGTTTAGGTATTGGTTTATTTAATGCTTTTACAGAAAAAACATCAGCCTCCATAAAAAACACAACAACACAACAAGTTCGTACAGAAACTGTTGAACCTTTTACAAATTATAATATTTTAGTATTAGATCAACAATTTAATCAAAATTCTGCCATCACTTTAATTAACACCAATGTAACTAGAAAAGGGAAATTTAGAGATGGTAATGTTACTGGTTTGCTATATCATGTAGAAACCAAAGACAGTAAATATAATATAGATGGTTCTGTAAGAATGAGTAATGTAGGCACTAATGGTGCAAAATCTACTGGGTATAGTTTTGATACCAGTATTGGTAAAGGTTTTGGAAATTGGCAAGGAGAAATTGGTTATAATTTTGATGATGACAAATTTGATATCAATGATATGGGGTTTCAGTTTAATAATAATACACAAACCATTTATGGAAATCTATCTTATCGAATTTTAAAGCCAACTAAAAAATTTAATTCAATAATTCTCAACACCTATTTTCAAAGAGATTATTTATACAAACCTAAACTTTACACAGGTAATAATGTAGGTTTGCACACCTATTTACAAACTAAAAAAAGATTCTCTTTTGGAGGTGGAATCAATATTAACCTTGGTGATTCAAAAGATTTCTACGAACCAAGACAAGGTACTGTAAGCGGCATTTATTATAGCAAACCTGCAAGAGCTGGGTTTTATCATTTTGGAAATACAGATTCTAGGAAAAAATTATATTTAAAATATAATTTTTCTGGGAATTCTTATAAAAACAATCCTAAAAACAACTATGGATTTGGGGTCACAACAAGATACCGATTTAACAAGCAATTTTCTTTATCCTACGGCTTTCGATACAATAAAACCAATAAGGATCGAGGCTTTGTAAAACAAACAGCTAACAACATTATTTTTGGTCAAAGAGACAGAACTCCTATCAGTAATACCATTTCTAGCAAGTTTAACTTTAGTACAAAATCATCACTATCATTAACCTTTAGACATTACTGGGAAACTGTTAAATATGATGGAAATTATTTTAATTTGGGAGCAAATGGTGTTTTAACACCTAATAATACCTACACCAGAAATAATGTGAATTATAATAGTTGGAATATCGATTTAAATTATATTTGGGAATTTGCCCCTGGTAGTCAGTTAATTGCCTTTTACAGAAACGCTATTTTTAATTCGGATAACAATGCAAATTTAAATTTCTTTAGCAATATTGATAATTTATTTAACCAACCCAAAGAACATCTTTTCTCTTTAAGGTTGGTGTACTATATTGATTATAATAGATTATTTAAATAATTATTAAAAAAAAATCGGATACTCTTTAAAAAGCTTATTCGATTTCTTTTTTATATTCGATAAAGTCAGGTCTTTTTAATACATTCGTATATTGATTTTTAATTATGATTGTAGCAAAAAATATACATAAATATTTCGACGATGTACAGGTTTTAAAAGGCGTAAACCTACATATTAAAAAAGGCGAAATTGTTGCCATTGTTGGTCCTTCAGGAGCAGGAAAAACAACACTTTTACAGATTTTAGGAACATTAGATAAACCAAAAAAAGAACAAGATTTCGAACTATATGTTGACGGAATTTCTTTAAAAGGATTGTCTGACAAAGAAATTTCTACATTTAGAAACCAACATATCGGATTTATTTTTCAATTTCATCAACTGTTACCAGAATTTACTGCTTTAGAAAACGTGTGCATTCCTGCTTATATTGCCAAAAAAGGAAAAGCTGAAACAGAAAAAAAAGCCAAAGAGTTATTAGAATTCTTAGGATTAAGTCATCGTTTAGAACACAAACCAAGTGAGTTATCAGGTGGAGAGCAACAACGTGTCGCAGTTGCAAGAGCTTTAATAAATAGTCCTTCAGTTATTTTTGCTGATGAACCTAGCGGAAACTTAGACTCCGCATCTGCAAAAAGCCTACATGAGCTCTTTTTTAAACTTCGTGATACATTTGGACAAACATTTGTTTTAGTTACCCATAATGAAGAATTAGCAGCAATGACAGATAGAAAATTAACTATAAAAGATGGAATTATTGCATAATTTAATTGAAAATGTTATTTAAACATCCTGAAATTTTATACTTTTTAGCACTACTAATCATTCCGATTTTAGTGCATTTATTTCAATTACAAAAGTTTGTAAAAACTCCTTTTACAAACGTTGCTTTTTTACAAAAATTAACTGCCCAAACCCGTAAGAGTTCTCAATTAAAAAAGTGGCTTATTTTAATCACAAGAATGCTTATTTTTATTGCCATTATTTTTGCGTTTTCTCAACCCTATTTTAGCAAAAATACAATTGATAAAAAGCAACATATATTCCTTTATTTAGACAATTCATTAAGTACAAATACTAAAGGAGAAAAAGGTAATTTATTACAAAATTCAATACAAGAAATTAAAGAAAACATTTCTGATAATAATACTTTTTCTTTACTAACAAATAGCCATTTTTATAAAAACAAAACAGCTATAGAACTTAAAAAAATTATTCTAAAAACAAAACACACAGCAAAAAACCTTAAATTATTTGATATTTTACTCAAAATAGAAAATCAAAAATCAAATAAAACAAACACTTCATATAAAAACATATTAATTTCTGATTTTCAAAACATTAACAAATATAAAAAACAAGAGTTTACAAATGTAAAACAACCTGTTTCTTTTATAAAACTAAAAGCTACACAAAAAAATAACCTTTCTATTGACAGCGTTTTTGTGAATGATTTTGACAGTTCAAATTTTACTTTAAATATTAGCATAAAAAATCAAGGAGAAGCAAAAAGTAACATTCCTGTTGCATTATTCAACCAAAAAAAACTAGTTAGTAAACAATCCTTCTCTATCGAGAAAAACACTGAAAAAACAATTCAATTTACCACTCAGAATAAAGGTGATTTTTCAGGTAAGATATTATTAGATTTTAATGATACTTTTCGTTTTGATAATTCTTTTTATTTCACTCTTAATCGCAATCAAAAAATCAATACTTTAAGCATCGGAAAATCTTCTAAATTTTTATCAAAAATTTACACAAAAAAAGAATTTAATTTCTCTAATTTTTCGACTCAAAACATAAACTATAATACTATTTCAAAACAGCAATTAATTATTTTAAATGAAATTGAAAAAATTCCAACCACATTACAAAAAAGCTTACTCAGTTTTTCTGAAAATGGTGGGCATTTGGTAATTATTCCGAATTCAAATTCACAAATAAAATCATATAACACTCTTTTTAGAAATTTAAATATTGGAAAAATCAATTCAAAAAAGAAAGATTCTTTAAAAATTACTAAAATCCATTATAAACATCCTTTTTTTAAGGATGTTTTCTCTAAAAATAGCACAAATTTTCAATCCCCATTTGTTACAAGTTATTTTTCAACCACATTTAAAAACAACACTACTATTCTTTCTTTTCAGAATAACAAAGCATTTATCAAACAAATAAATAACAAATACGGAAAAACATATTGGTTCTCCTCTCCTATTTCTTTAAAAACCAGTAACTTTAGTAATTCTCCTTTAATTGTTCCTATATTTTACAACTTCGGAAAATACAGCTTACAGCATTCAAAATTATTTTTTACCATTGGGCAAGAAAATCAAATTGATATTGTAACATCATTAAAGAAAAACATAGTTTTATCTATTAAAAATAGCAAAAATTCTTTTATACCGATGCAAAAAACACATCAAACAAAAGTGAGTTTGTTTACAAAAACCAACCCTTTAGTTGCTGATTTTTATTATGTTACAAATAACACAGACACTCTAAAAACAATTGCCTTTAACTATTCAAAGAACGAAAGCTTATTGCAATTTTTAGACTTAAAAGAAATAGTAAAAACCAATAAAAACATTCGCATTTCATCATCAATACAAGAGGTTTTAAAAGATTTTGAGAAAAAAAACAAAGTTCAATGGCTTTGGAAATGGTTTTTAGCATTAGCAATTGTATCTTTGCTTGTAGAAATTTTGATTTTGAAATTCTTTAAACCATGAGTACATTAATCAAATCAGCTACAATAATTAGCCCTTCAAGCCAATACCATAGGCAAAAAAAAGACATTCTAATTACCGACGGAAAGATTGAAAGAATCGCAAATTCAATCAAAGAAGAACCAACTAATACTGTTATAAAATTAGACAATTTACACGTTTCTTGTGGATGGTTTGATACAAGCGTATCTTTTGGTGAACCAGGTTTTGAAGAAAGAGAAACCATAGAAAATGGACTCTTTGTTGCTGCAAAAAGTGGATTTACTGCTGTTGCAGTAAACGCAAATACAAACCCTATTATTGACAACAAAGCGGCAGTAGAATTTTTACGAAATAAAAGTTATGGTTTTGCAACAAATCTCTACCCTATTGCTGCACTAACACAACAAAGCAAAGGAATTGAAATGGCAGAATTGTACGATATGCAACAATCTGGCGCCATTGCTTTTGGCGATTATAATTTACCCATTGAAAACGATAATTTACTGAAAATTGCACTTTTATATGCTCAAAATTTTAATGGACTTATATTTAGTTTTCCAAAAAACAACGCTATTTCTGGAGACGGAATTGCAAACGAAGGTATTAATAGCACAAAATTAGGGATAAAAGGAGCTCCTGCCTTGGCAGAACACTTACAAATAGTTAGAGATTTATTTTTATTAGAATACACAGGCGGAAAATTACACATCCCTACAATTTCTACTAAAAAATCTGTAGAACTGATTAAAAATGCAAAGAAAAAAGGCTTAAATGTAACTTGTAGCGTTAGCGTACATCATTTATTTTTAACGGATGATGAATTACATGGTTTTGATGGAAACGCAAAAATAAACCCACCACTAAGAACAAAAACGGATGTAAATGTGCTTATAAAAGGGGTGAAAAACGGAACAATCGATATGATCACATCAGATCACAACCCAATTGACATCGAACATAAAAAAGTAGAATTTAGTACTGCAAAAGATGGCACAATCGGTTTAGAAAGTGCTTTCGGAGCTTTAAATACACTATTAGATTTAGAAGATATTGTAAAATGTTTCACAAAACATCCGAAGGAAAGGTTTGGTATCGAAAATTATCAAATTGAAAAAGGCGAGGTAGCAGAACTCACTCTTTTTAATCCAAATACTGAATACATTTTTACAAAAAATGATATTTTATCAACCTCTAAAAATAGTGTTTTTATCAACAAAAATTTAAAAGGGAAAGTCTACGGAGTTTTTGCCAATAATCAATTAATTATAAATTAACATCAATATAATGGAAGAACAAACAGTAAATGAAGGAAAAACATATGCAATTATCAGTTATTTTTGGGTAATTGGAACTGTTATTGCTTGGGCTTTAAACAGCAGTAAAAAAAATAAATTTGCTAGTTTTCATATCAGACAAATGATAGGAATCAACCTTTTATCACTTCTTAATAGATGGGTAATTTACACCTATATTGGCAGTACTGTTGGTTGGGTTATTGGCGTTATTCTATTTGTTTTATGGGTTATCGGATTTATTGGAGCATTAAAAGGTGAAGAAAAAAGAGTTCCTATTGTGGGAGATCAATTTCAAGAATGGTTTAAAACTATTTAGTAAATGCTACATTATGTTATCAAACAACCTAAAAAGGAGGTTGCAAATCCGCCTTTATTAATTCTATTACACGGTTATGGAAGTAATGAATTAGATTTATTTTCTTTTGCTGACGAACTCCCAGACGAGTTACTCATTGTAAGTGCTCGTGCACCCTACGAAATGGGTTTTGGAGGTTATTCTTGGTATGAAATTAATTTAAATGCAAGCAACGAAAAACATTCAAATCTTGTTGAAGCGAGAAAATCGATTGATAAAATTTCATTATTTATTGATGAAATAAGGGAGACCTATAAAACCAATCAAAAAAACACATTTTTGCTCGGATTTAGTCAAGGTGCCATTTTAAGTTATGCCTTCAGTTTTCTACATCCAAACAAAGTGCAACATATTTTGGCTTTGAGTGGATACATAAATAATGAGCTATTACCTGAGAATATATCAAAAGAAAAAATAATTACTGATTATTATATCTCTCATGGATCGGTTGACCAAGTTTTATCTGTTGAGCAAGCAAGAAAAGCACCGGAATTTTTATCTGATTTAGAATTGAAAAATGTATATTCTGAATATCCTATTGGTCATGGAGTGGCACCACAAAATTTTTTTAGCCTCAAAAAATGGATTGAAGAACGGATTTAATCTGCTTGTACCTGTAAACCATCAAAAGCCAAAAACACATTTTTGGGCAATTGTTTTTGCACCTCTTTATGAAAACCTAACCTATGGCTAATATGTGTAAAATACGTCTTTTTAGGCTGAATTTCTTCTACAAAACTCAACGCTTCTTCTAAACTAAAATGCGTTGGGTGCTCACCAACTTTCAGCGCATTCACAATTAAAACATCCAAATTTTGTAGTTTCTCTTTTTCTGATGCTATCATTGTTTTTACATCGGTTAAATATGCAATATTATTAAAGCGATAGCCTTTTATGGGTAATTCTCCATGTAAAACATTAATCGGAGTTACTTTTACTTTATCTAAAAAAAAAGTGTCATTATCAATCAAATTTACTTGCACACTCGGAGCACTTCGGTATCTGTTTTCGGTAGCAAATACATAATCAAAACGTTTTTTTAGATTCTCAATCACTCTTTTAGTAGCGTAAATTGGCACTTCGCCCATTTGAAAACTATAAGGTCTTATGTCATCAAAACCCGCCACGTGATCAGAATGCTCGTGTGTAAAGAGAATTCCGTTAATAGATTGTACATTTTCTCGCAACATTTGTTGTCTAAAATCGGGTCCACAATCAATTACATAATTCACATTATCCCAGGAAATTAAAACAGAAGATCGCAAACGTTTGTCTTTACTATCTTTTGATAAACAAACAGGATGATTGTTAGCTAACATCGGCACCCCTGTTGAAGTTCCTGTTCCTAAAAATGTAATTTTCATAAGCACTTTATTGATACAATATTCATGAAACAAAAATAAGATAAAAATTGACTGACCCTCTTAAATTTAGTACTTTTGTTATAAGATTAAAAAACACAAAAATGGCAATCACTTTAAAAGGAGATCAAGAAATTAGTAGTGTACCAACTACTAAAAGTAAGGCTTTACGCATCAATTTAAATGCTAATATTTACGGAATTTTTGCAGAAATTGGAGCAGGACAAGAAACCGTTCGTAATTTTTTTAGAGCTGGTGGAGCGTCTGGAACTATTGCAAAAGCAATGAGTGCATATGATAAAGATTTCTCTGATGCTATTTATGGTATTGAAAATGATGGAAGATATGTAACTGAACCTCGTTTAAAAACGATGCTTAAACACGAAATTGATTTAATGGAAGATCGTTTGAGCCGTCAAAAACATCCTGATAAAATCTTTTTTAGCTACGCAAATACTGTTGCTACCATTAATTTTTCTAAAAAATTTAAAGGTCATGGTTGGGTAGGAATCCGATTTCAACTAGACCCTTTAGAAGATTATAATGAGATTGTAATTCACATCCGTTTTAAAGAAACCGATGCGAGGTTACAGCAAGAAACTCTAGGTATTTTAGGAGTAAATCTAATACACGGAGCATTTTACATGAATGATAACCCAAAGGAATTGGTAAAATCGTTTTATGACAATCTAGACAAAGATCAGTTAGAAATTGATATGATTAATTTCTCTGGACCTCGTTTTATGTATGTAGATAACAGATTGATGAGCTTACAATTGGTTAAAAACGACATGACAAACGCAGTAATGTTTGGTCCTGACGGAAATAACTTATTGCCAGCACAAGTTTTATACAAAAAAAATATCTTAGCAATGCGTGGTAGCTTTAGACCTGTTACCAAGGTGAATATGGATATGTATGAAAAATCTAAAAAATTATTCTTTGCAGAAAAAAAAGTAGAAGAAAAAAATACAAAAATTATTTTTGAAATTACATTAAGTAATTTGAAAGCTGAAGGTGAAATTAATGAACGTGATTTTTTAGACAGAGCTGAATTACTTTGTTCTCTTGGACAAAATGTAATGATTACCAATTTTCAAGAATATTTTAAATTAGTAGAATATTTTAGCGAGTTTACAAAAGCTAGAATGGGGCTTGGAATGGGGGTTTATAACCTGATTCAAATTTTTGACGAAAAGTATTACAGACATTTAAGTGGCGGTATTTTAGAGGCTTTTGGAAAACTATTTCACAAAGATTTAAAAGTTTATATGTACCCTTATAAAGAAAAAGAAAGTGGTGATTTTATTACTAGTGCCAACTTAAAAGTGCATCCTAGAATGAAAGAACTTTACAAGTATTTTAAACACAATGGAAAACTAAATGATATTAAAGATTTTGATCCTGAGATTTTACATATTTTCTCTAGAAAAGTGTTAAAAATGATTTCTGAAGGAGAAGAAGGCTGGGAAGAAATGTTGCCAGAAGGTACTTCTGAAATTATTAAGCAAAATCGTTTATTTGGATACACTAGAAGACGAGTAAAAGCGAATTAGTTATCTTAGCTATTAAACCTTTTTGTATTTTACTCGTCTAAAACAAAAGCAAACTAGTTGACAGACGAAGTTACATTTATTAAAAAATTACAAAACACTAACGATAAAGAGCTGGCGTTCAAAGAATTAATTACACAATATAAAGAACGCTTGTATTGGCATATTCGCAAAATTGTAATTTCTCATGATGATGCTGATGATGTTTTACAGAACACATTTATCAAAATTTATAAAAATATTCATAAGTTTAAACAAGATAGTAAACTCTATTCTTGGATGTATCGAATTGCTACAAATGAAGCTATTACGTTTCTAAGAAAAAGAGCCAAACAACATCATGTAAGTATTGAGAATTACCAGCAAGAATTGATTGGAAACTTGCAAGATGATACTTTTTTTACAGGTGATGAAATTCAACTAATTTTACAAAAAGCAATTGCTACTTTACCGCAAAAACAACAACTCGTGTTTAATATGAAGTATTTTGACGATTTAAAATATCAAGAGATTTCTGAAATTGTAGAAACATCTGTCGGTAGCTTAAAAGCCTCTTATCATCACGCAGTAAAAAAAATAGAGGCCTATATAAGAAACAACAAACTAATTATTAAACCATTTCTTAAAAAGAACGTCTAATTATAAATGAGTACAGAGAATTTAAATAACGATAAATACATTCATAGAAAGGTGAACAAAACCCATGGATTTACAATCCCTGAGAATTATTTTAAAACCATTGAAAGTGATTTTTTAAAAAGACTCACTGTAGAGGAATTTCCTAAAGAGAGCGGATTCACTACTCCTAAAAATTATTTTAAAGAAGTAGAAAATACTATTTTACCTAAAATAACATCCAAAGAAAAAAACGGAAAAGTAATTAGTATTCGTACAAAAACATACCGTTTTACTTCTATCGCGGTTGCAGCTTCGATATTACTATTTATTGGAATTAATTATTTCTCTATAAAAAACAAGAGATTCGATTTTGATGACATTACAATTAATGAAGCTGAAGAATGGCTAAATTTTACCTATCAAAACACAGATACTAATGATGATTTTTTAGTAGCTTTTGAAGTATCTGATTTTGAAGAAAATGAACTTGATGACAGCTCTATAAATAATAACGATTTAGAAAATTATCTAAACACTCTAGAGAGAACATCAATTATTAATGAAATTAATTAATATGAAAAATAATATCTATATTTTTATTGCGCTATTTTTGATAAATCATACTGTCTCTGCACAGTTTAGAAAAGGTGGAAATGAAAGAATTAAAGCATTAAAAATTGCTTATATCACAGAAAAATTAGACTTAACAAGTAAAGAAGCCGCTCAATTTTGGCCTGTTTACAATGCTTATCATAAAAAAGCAAAGCAGCTTAGGCACGAAACTATGTTTCTACTAAAAAATAAAGTAAAAGAAATTGGTGGTGTTGATGCTCTGAGTGATAAAGAAGCAAAAGAAATTGTTTTAAGAACAAACAGTATTAAATCTGATTTACATAAAAACACAACTAAATTTTATAGTAAATTAAACAACATTATCTCTTACAAAAAAATCATAAAATTAGAAATAGCAGAAAGGAATTTTCATAGAAAGTTAATTAGGAAACTACGTGGAAAAAGGAAAAGGGAAAGGGAAAAATAAAAAAAAGGAAGCGATATCGCTTCCTTTTTTTATGCAATTAACACTAAACAAGCACTCAATTCGGGTTTGTTTAGCGTGTATTTTTTAAGCCAAATAGTCAACTCTTCAATTTCGTACGGCAATAGTCTTTTTAATGCTTTTTCTAGTTCTTTGTGAAACAAATCTACATTGAAACTTACTTTTTTTAATACGGTTTTAGTATACTCAAACATTGCTCTCGCCATTTTCTTTTATTTTTGAAACGGAAAATAGAATATTTTATTGTTTCAATACCTTAAAAATACGCAAAAAAAAACCATTTTCTAAAAGAAAATGGCAAAATACCTATACATAGGTAGTTCTTATAACTTATTTATTTTGGCAATCAAAGTATTAGCTTTAGTTTCTAATTCTTTATTAATACCAACAAAATGGGCCTTTTTATTTTCTACCTTTTTTTCGTTCACTTTATCAAGTAGCGTATCAAAAGTAGCGATTGCGTCTTCTATAATTGCTTGCGATTTTTTTGTATCTGCCTTTGGGTTTACTAATTCCCACACATAACATTCTTCAATAATATCACCTAAGATATAATTAATGTTTCTTTTTAAGTTTTTTATACTTGCCATAATTGAATTTATTTTTGACTGCAAAAGTACATTAATTATCTATAAGTAAGACAACACTTCCCTAATATTTAAAGCAGTCTTATACCCTGTTTTATTTTTGTTTTCTAAAACCTCTTCATGCGCCCAAGTTGTATGAAACGGAATATGTATAGCTGATGCACCTATTTCTAACAACGGTAAAATATCTGATTTTAGAGAGTTCCCAATCATTAACAACTCTGAAGAATCAATATCTAAATGCTGTATTAATTTCTGATAATCCTTCATTTTTTTATCGCTCATCACCTCTATATGATGAAAATATGTAAGCAAACCCGATTTTTCTAACTTCTTTTCTTGATCTAATAAATCGCCTTTTGTAGCTACAATCAATTTATAATTTTCTTGTAATTTTTGCAACACACCTTCTACTCCATCAAGTAATTCTATTGGTTTTTCTAACATTTCTTTGCCCAACTGTAAAATTTTTTCAATTACTTTTGGACTTATCGTATAATTAGATAATTTTAATGCACATTCTACCATAGAAAGCACGAAACCTTTTACGCCATAACCATAACATTTTAAGTTGTCAATTTCTATTTTAAACAACTCTTGGTCAATTTTATTTTTCGTTTCGTATTTGCTCAACAGTTTGGCAAATTCTTCTTCTACTTCTCTAAAATAAGTTTCATTTACCCAAAGTGTATCATCTGCATCAAATGCAATAATTTTTATGCTTTTATACATTTTTTTTTAGTTGACGTATTGCTTTTTCTAAATCTTCTGGTGTATCAATTCCGATAGATTCTACAGATGTTTCTACCATTTTTATACGTTTACCAACTTCTAAATAACGAATTGCTTCAATTTTTTCTGATGCCTCTAACGGTGTCATTGGCAAATGATAAAAATCAATCAATGCCTGTTTTCTAAATGCATACACCCCTTTGTGTTTATAATACTTTACGTCGATATCTTTATCTCTGTGAAACGGAATCGGGCTTCGAGAAAAGTATAAGGCAAAGTTTTGTTTGTCTGTAATTACTTTTACATTATTTGGATTTTCAATCTCATTTCTATCCGTCATCAATACTTTTAAAGATGCCAAGTCAATTTCTTTCTCAGTATCATTTTTAAAAACAGCAATCAATTTTTCTAAAGAAACAGAATCAATAAAAGGCTCATCTCCTTGAACATTTACTACAATATCAACATTCATATTTTCAACAGCTTCAGCAATTCTATCAGAGCCACATTCGTGCTCTTTTTTGCTCATAATCACCTCTCCACCTACGTTTTCTATAACCTCAAAAATTATTTGAGAATCTGTAACAACATAAACTTTATCAAACAAGTTAGTTTGTAGTGCTGCTTTATACGTCCTCAAAATAACGGGTTCTCCTTCTAAATCTTTCATCAATTTTCCAGGAAAACGAGAGGCACTATAACGCGCAGGAATCATGGCTATTATTTTCATATTTTCTATTTGATAAAAATTTCTAAAACCTCAGAACTGTTTTCTCCTGAAGCAATTTCAATTTCGTTTATACAAGCAGGTACCAACAAAGTTCCTCCTGCTTTTAAAACTTCTAATTGCTCATCATATCTAAAAAATATAGTCCCTTTTACAGCCATATAAATTACAAAGCTATCTTTTTTTGAATGATTTAAATAAAAAGCCGTATTCTCTGAAATCTGAATAATATTTGTGGTAAAATAAGAGCATGAAACAATTTCTGACAACCCATTTTTTATTTTTTGATATGCTGTTTTGTATGATTTTTGAACATTGTAATCTATGGCAGCAATAGCCTCTTCAGTATGTAATTCTCTATAATTACCATCTACATCTTTCCTATCCCAATCATAAATTCTATAAGTAATGTCAGATATTTGCTGTATTTCTGCTAATAAAACCCCTGCTCCAATAGCATGAATTCTTCCTGATGGAATAATATATACATCATCCTTTTTTACTTCATCGATATTTAAAATATCTAGCAACGTTTTATTTTCTAGATGATGTAAATATTTTTTTTCACTCACCTTTTCTTTTAAACCAACAATCAAATTTGCTTTTTCATCAGTTTGTATCACATACCACATTTCTGTTTTTCCAAACGAATTATGGCGTTTTTTTGCAAGGGCATCATTTGGGTGTAGTTGAATACTTAAAACCTCTTTAGCATCAATAAATTTAATAAGTAATGGAAATTTATCACCAAACTGCTTGTAAACAGAGTGTCCAACTAAATCGCCCTTAAACGTACCAATTAATTCTTGTAAATTTTTACCTTGTAAACTACCTTTTATAACGATTGATATATCGTTTTCTACGCCAGAAATTTCCCAACTTTCACCAATATTTTTTTTTATGGATTTTTTATGCAACTGAGAAATCAATTTTTCTCCTCCCCAAATTTTTTCTTTTAAAATGGGTTCAAACTTTAGTAACTGATTGATTTTTTGCATTTAATTTTGTAATATTTTATTCCCCAGAATATGTCACAAAGTTTCTTGGAGTTTCGTATAATTTAACTGACAATTCTAAACTTTTTCTTATTTTAAGACGTAATTTTTCATAAATAACGATAGCAATATTTTCTGCTGTTGGATTTATTTCTTTAAACTCAGCCACTTCTACATTTAAATTTTTATGATCAAAAGCTTCTTCAATTTCAAATTTTATCAACTCTCTTAAAACAGATAAATCCATTACAAATCCTGTTGTTTTATCAACCTCTCCAGTAACCGAAACAATCAATTCATAATTATGTCCATGGTAATTCGGATTGCTACATTTACCAAAAAATGCTAGATTTTTTTCATCAGACCATTTTTTATTAAAAATCCGATGGGCGGCATTAAAATGTGATTTTCTATGTATGGTTACTTTTGCCATTTAGATGATTCTAATTTAGAGTTTACAATTTGATGATATGATTCTTTAAAAATTATTTTAAACCAAACTGTATATTTTTCTGGACACATTTCTATATCTTTTTTTACAGCTTCTAAAGTCATCCACTTGTAAGTTTCAACCTCTTCTTTATTGATTAGTGGTTTTTTATTATATCGTCCAATAAGCACATGATCAAATTCATGCTCTGTCAACCCATTCTCAAACGGAGCTTTGTAAATAAACGAAAAAACTTCCTCTAAATCACACTCAAAACCCATTTCCTCTTCCAATCTGCGCTTTCCTGCCTCTAAAGAAGTTTCCCCATTTCGTTGATGAGAACAACATGTATTTGTCCATAATAAAGGGGAATGATACTTATCTGCAGCTCTTTGTTGTAATAACAATTCACCTTTATTATTAAAAACAAATACAGAAAAAGCTCTATGTAACACCGCTTTTTCATGCGCTTCCATTTTAGGCATTAACCCAATTTGAGTATCATCTTTATCTACTAAAATAACTTGCTCTTCTATCATTTTTATTAAAAGTCTAACCGCAAATTTAATACATTGTTTTAGGATGTCGTTGTTATTTTGTAAATTTATTACTCAATAACTTTAAAATTGTATTAAAATGAAAAATATTAAAACCTTAATTTTCTTCGGATTAACTTTATTTATTACCTCTTGTGCTACTAATGATTCTGATGTTACTATCTCTGATACAGATTTAATTGGCGCATGGAATCTTACTGAACATTACACTGAAAATGGAATATTTGCTATAACTCAAAACGGAGTAACAATAAATGCAACCTACCAAGCTATAGGATCTAACTTTGATTTTATAATAACATTTTCTGACAACCCAAAAACAACAACTAGCGGTGGTAGTTATGTTCTAAATGCAACAGTTTCTATGCTAGGGCAAACAGAGACTTGGGAAGAAAATGTAGAAGTGCCTGCGAACACCTCTGGTGGTTCTTGGTCGTTAGAGAATGGTATTTTAACAATGTCCGAGCAAGGTGAAAGCGTTCAAGCAGAAGTGATTGATTTTGATGGCACCACATTAAAACTAAAATTTTCTTTAGATAAAAATCTCGATTTAGGAACTGGTGAAAGTGCTAATATTTCAGGTCAAGTTTATATGACATTTACAAAATAATAACAACCTGAATAATAAAAATAAGTTTTATGGAGATTGAGCATTAAGCTAGATTCCATCTAAATTAAATTTTACAATTTTTAATTGGTTTTTTCCTTCAACAGAAATTGTCCAAACAACATAAGCATCATTTCCTGAAATTTCTAATTGAGGAACTCCAGTATTTCTACCCGAATTAATTTTAGAGATAGTAATTGCTTTAGAAACTGTTCTATCATTACCTATCTTTTTACATCGTAAATAAGTTGTATTATTATCCGTTTCCATATAAGTTACTAAAACTTCATTTAAATTGATAAAAGCAACATCAACTCTACCAATAGCCGCTAAATCATTTAAAGTAACAGGTTTTTTAAAAGCTCCTTTTTCTGATAAAAAAGAAATCTTTACTTTTTGATTTCCTTCTGCGGCAGTAAACCAAGCTACTGCTGTATTTTTTCTATTTGAAACTATTTTAGGTCCATTTACAGGACACCCATTTATTTTCCAATTATCATTACAAACAACTGTTGGCTTTGTCCATTTATTATTAATTCTTTGCGAGTAATAAATATCTCTAATTTCTTGCTTACTTCTGTCTCTATAAACAATTATAGGACCATTTTTTGTCATTGTTATTGAAGTCTGACAACAATCACAAGTGCTGCCATCTAACTCTTTTTCGTTAAAAATAGTTCCGTCTCCAGAAATTTCTGCAACTCTTATTGTCATTGTTTTATGATGACTATCTTTCATTTCTAATACCGTATTTCTACCATCTAACCAAGTAATTAAAAAACCGTCTTTTTCATTTGGAATAATGCTTACAAAACCGTGTTCAGCTTTCATTCCATCAGTATTTAATAAAAAGTTTTTCTTAATAATTTTTCCGTTTAAATTTTGAAGATTCAATACAATATCATAAGTATAAGTCCCTTTAGAAGACATTTGTAGGTGGCTTGTTAATAAAAGATCTCCGTTAGTAGCATTTGCCGGAAAATCTGCCCAATTTACAAACCAATCATTTCCAGAAACTATAGCTGTAGGTTTTTTCCAAGAATTATTTTCTAATTGACTATAAAATAGTGTTGCTTCTTTTTCTCTAACAGAATTTACCCATGACAATGCTAATTCCCCATCTTGCGACACTAAATTTGGTTCAGCATTATTAATACCAAAATCAAACGGAATTTCAGTAACAATTAATTCTTTTTTTGAACAATTAAAAACTGTAAACGCAATACATACTATTACAATTAATTTTCTCATTTTATATTTTTTAATAGTGTTATCATCTCTAAAGAATTCCATATTGTAGCACCAATAATTTCTTCAACTTTCTTTCCTTTTTCATTATATATAAAGGTGGTAGGCAAAGCATATACACCAATACTAGCCATCGTTTTTTTCGCTTTTAAAAACTTAAAATTATATTTTCTAAATGTTTTAAACTTGGTGATTTTATCAATAGACTCATCAGAAACTAACAAAAAAACATAATTTTCTTTTGCTAATATTTTTTGAGCCTTCAATAAATCTGGCATTTCGTTTACACAAGGTCTACACCAAGTTGCCCAATAATTTACCAATACTTTCTTTCCTTTAAAATCTGTCAATGCAACATCATTTCCTTTTAAATCAGAAAAAACAATTGTTTTGCTTTTTAATTTCTCATTAGCATCTTTTTTAGAAGAATCTGTAAGGCTACAAGCGCAAATAATAAATAAAAAAAAAGGTAAAATAATCATTTTCATTTTTCGTAATTTGGTTATCGAATATAGGATTTTAATTTAACTTTATAAACGGTGTTTTTGTTAAAGTTGGCGTTTCCAAATTATAGAATAAACCGTACCTTTGCCCACTAAATTTTATTGATGTCTTTTTTAGAAGAATTACAACGCAGAAGAACATTCGGAATTATATCTCACCCAGATGCAGGTAAAACAACATTAACTGAAAAATTACTTCTTTTTGGTGGTGCAATTCAAGAAGCAGGTGCCGTAAAAAATAACAAAATAAAAAAAGGAGCAACGTCAGATTTTATGGAAATCGAGCGTCAGCGTGGAATTTCGGTAGCTACCTCTGTCTTGGCATTTATTTACAAAGACAAAAAAATAAACATTCTAGATACACCTGGTCACAAAGATTTTGCTGAAGATACATTTAGAACATTAACTGCTGTAGATAGTGTTATTGTTGTAATTGATGTTGCTAAAGGTGTAGAAGCACAAACCGAAAAACTAGTAGAAGTCTGTAGAATGAGGCAAATTCCTATCATCGTTTTTATCAATAAATTAGATAGAGAAGGAAAAGATGCATTTGATTTATTAGATGAAGTAGAACAAAAACTGGGTTTAAAAGTAACACCCATGAGTTTTCCTATCGGAATGGGCTACGATTTTAAAGGAATTTACAATATTTGGGAACAAAAACTCAATCTTTTTTCTGGTGATAACAAGCAAATCGTATCAGAAGGCATGGAGTTTGATGATCTTTCAAACTCGAAATTAGACGAAATTATTGGCGAAACTGCCGCCGAAACTTTACGAGAAGAAGTAGAATTAGTCACCGAAGTATATCCGACTTTTAATCATCAAAAATATTTAGAAGGAAATTTGCAACCCGTATTTTTTGGATCTGCATTAAACAATTTTGGTGTTAAAGAATTGTTAGATGCTTTTATTGAAATTGCGCCAGAACCACAACCTAAAAAAGCTGAAGAGCGTTTGGTAGATTCAAAAGAAACAACATTAACAGGTTTTGTGTTTAAAATTCATGCCAATATGGATCCGAAACACAGAGATCGATTGGCTTTTGTAAAAATTGTTTCGGGCATTTTTAAACGAAATACACCGTATTTACATGTTCGAAATAATAAAAAAGTAAAATTTTCAAGTCCAAATGCCTTTTTTGCTGAAAAGAAAGAAATTGTTGACGAATCTTTTCCTGGTGATATTGTAGGTTTACACGATACCGGAAATTTTAAAATTGGTGACACCTTAACTGAAGGAGAAATCTTAAACTTTAAAGGAATTCCTAGTTTTTCTCCAGAACATTTCCGCTATGTAAACAATGCTGATCCTCTAAAATCAAAACAATTATACAAAGGTTTAGACCAATTGATGGATGAAGGTGTAGCGCAATTATTTACAATGGATATGAACGGTCGTAAATTAATAGGAACTGTTGGTGCACTGCAGTATGAGGTAATTCAATACCGTTTAGAACATGAGTATGGAGCAAAATGTACCTATGAAAACATACATGTTCATAAAGCGTGTTGGGTAGATCCAGAAGATGAAAAAAACGAAGAATTCAAAGAATTTAAACGTGTAAAGCAACGTTATTTAGCAAAAGACAAACAAGGTCAGTTAGTTTTTTTAGCTGATAGCGAGTTTACCATACAGATGACACAAAATAAATATCCAACAGTAAAATTACATTTTACAAGTGAGTTTAAATAATTAAAAAATCTACTTATGAAATTGCGAAATCTATTTTTAATTTTTATATTTTTTTCTGTCCATACTTTTTCTCAGGTATCAGTAGAAAAAAAACAGTTAAACAATAAAGTTAGACTTAGCTACGCTTACTTAAATATGCCTGTTGATAAAGTTTCTTATCAACTACATCCTACAATGAGTTTTGCAGGTTTGCATTATAACATCCCAATAAATAGTTGGTTATACACAGGTGGTAATTTTCATTTTGGACTTACAGGAGATCAAGGTGGTATATTTACCTTAGGAGTAAATATTGGTATAAATACAAGAATTTATAAAAACTTATATTTTGATTCTTACATACATTTTGGTGGCGGTGGTGGCTACAGAAGTTTGGTAAGTGGGGGTGCAATCATCAATCCAAATATTGGATTGCAATACAAAAAAAACGGATATTCATTTGGAATTCAGTACAGCAAATACAACTTTTTTAAAGGATTAATTAATGATGATGCTGTGTCGGTTTTTATTGAAATTCTAACAACATTGCGCTATCTAAAATATTCTAGTATAAGTAACGAAATTAAGGCAGGAGATTTAGACGACGAAGAATTTACATCCCAACCCGCAGTAAAAAACGTACAACAAATTCGGTTTGATTACTTTTTTCCTTTTGGAAACTCTAGAAAAGATGCTACTGAAAATTATGCGTTAATAGATGAAACTCTTTATCTTTTAGGATTTGAATATCAAAAATATCTAACAGAAAAAACGTACATATATGTACATACAGATGCAATTTACAAAGGCTTAACAGCAGGTTTTATGGATTTATTCATCGGAGTTGGTCATAACTTTGTAAGCACAAAGCATATCAATCTATTTGCAAAAGCAGGAATAGGTGCTGCTGGCGGAAGAATTGCTCCAGAAGGTGGTTTAACTGCCTACCCAAGTATCGGGATGGATTATAAGTTTTCTGATAATTTTGCTTTGAGTGCTCACGCAGGAATGCACAAAGCCCTTGATGGAGATTTTGAAGCCTATACTTTAGGTTTTGGCATTAAATACTTAGGTTTAAGTGGTGGCTTTGTAGACCCTTTTAGTGAAAAAAAATACAATAAAATTAAAACCCAAGGAATTCGTGTTGCAATTTTTAATCAGAGTTATTTTAATATGGCGAAGTTTGGTATTCCTTTCAGTGACATTCAAATGATTGCTACAAAATTATATTATGATATCAACCATAGATTTTATCTTTCAGGGGAAGCTTCTTTTGCTTATTTAGGAAAATCTGGAGGATATGCTCACGGTCTTTTTAGTCCAGGTATTATCAGTAATACCTTTTTAAATGATAAAATCTCTCTCTTTGCAGAATTCGGTGTTGGAGTTGCTGGAGGAGGAAGAGTTGATACTGGTGAGGGAATTATTGTAAAACCTATTGCTGGGATTAACTTTCACGCAAATGATGACTTATGGCTTTCAATATCAGGAGGGAAAATCATTTCTCCCTTCGGAAATGTAAATTCTACAACCTTTAATATTGGGTTGAGCTACGGATTCTCAATAATGAATACAAAAAAATAATACTTTTAAATTTTAAAATAAAAACAATATGAATAACGGAATATATGCAAAATTCACAACCTCTAAAGGAGATATTTTAGTGAATTTAGAATTTGAAAAAACACCAGGAACAGTTGGTAATTTTATAGCTTTGGCAGAAGGAAATATGGAAAACTCTTCTAAAAAACAAGGAACACCTTATTACAACGGATTAAAATTTCACAGAGTAATTGCTGATTTTATGGTACAAGGTGGTTGTCCGCAAGGAACTGGAACAGGAGATCCTGGGTATAAATTTGAAGATGAATTTCATCCTGAGTTAAAACACGATAAACCAGGTGTTTTGTCAATGGCAAACTCTGGACCTGCCTCAAACGGAAGTCAGTTTTTTATTACACACATAGAAACTCCTTGGTTAGATAATAAACACACTGTTTTTGGCAATGTAGTTGAAGGGCAAGATATCGTAGATGCTATTGCTCAAAATGACGACTTAACATCCATAGAAATTATAAAGGTTGGCGATGTAGCAGAAAAATTCAATGCCATTGAAGCTTTTAGAACTTTTGAAGGGTCAAGAGAAAAAAGAGAAGCAGCAGAAAAAGCAGCTCAAAAAGAAATGTTAGACAAAGTTGCGGCTGGTTATAACGAAACTGAAAGCGGATTACGTTACCAAATCTTACAAAAAGGAGATGGAAAACAAGCTACAAAAGGAGCCAATGTTTCTGTACACTATAAAGGACAACTATTAGACGGGACTGTATTTGATTCATCTTACAAACGCAAACAACCTATTGATTTTCCTTTAGGTGTTGGTCAAGTAATTGCTGGCTGGGATGAAGGTATTTTATTACTAAATGTTGGCGATAAAGCTCGTTTTGTAATTCCATCTAACTTAGCTTACGGAAGTCAAGGTGCTGGCGGAGTGATTCCTGCAGATGCTACACTTATTTTTGATGTAGAATTGATGGATGTAAAATAAAAAAAATATTTAAAATTTTTATATTTAAAAAGCTCGGAAAATTTCCGAGCTTTTTGTATTTTAGATATGTTCCGTCCTGAAATAGCATTACACAAAACCTATGTAATGAAAACTAATTAATGTGAATTCGACCTAAGAATAGTTTTAAATACTAATTTTAAAGTCTATAAGAATAATGTGTATAGCATATATAATTATGCTATTTTACTAAATTCTGCCAAAAAAACTATCAATCTAACAATTCTTCTAATTCCAATCGATAATCATATTGTAAATCTTCGTGTAAAGTTGAAATCCCTTTTTTTATCAGTAGAACTTGCCTATTAAAAACATTTTGTAAGCGTACACTATTTTTTATAGAAGGTGTAAAATTTTTGAGTTTTAAACAGTAATAAAGTAATAATTCTACTTCTGTTTCTTTCTTTTTAGAATACCGAATGTATTTTTTAGTCAACGTTAAAATTTTTCGCATACTTTTTCTGATGTAGAAATAGCTTTTGGTGTTGATTGTTTCAAACAAATCATCCATTTGATCTTTGATGCCTTGTATATAAGTATCTTCAGCAGCAGATTCAAACAATAAATAGGTGAGTAATTCTTTGTTTTCCTTTTTAAATTTTGATAACTGCAAGCATAAATCCATCAATTCTTTTGATGTTTTATGACTTAACTCGTCTTTTAAAACTTTTACGGTTACGGCTTTCATATTAAAAAACTCACAGACTTAAAACCGCTCGAGGTAACATTTCTATGAGACTTTTTTTAACTTTATATCTTATTGAATACTCGGTATCAAATACATTTCATCAACATCTTCATCATAATCTACGCCATCAACTTTAAAACCAAATAAATTATAAAACTCTTTACTGTACCCTTCTAAATCTCCTATTTTTGGTAAAGTATCTGTAGAAACATTGCTCCACAAATCTGTAACAATTTTCTGAACATCAGCTCTCATTTCCCAATCATCAACACGGATTCTTCCGTTTTCATCTAACAACAATTCATCTTCTGAAAACAACCTTTCTGCATATAAACGTTGTATTTGCTCAATACACCCTTCATGAATTCCTTTTTCCTTCATTACTTTATACAGTAAAGAAATATATAACGGAATTACAGGAATTGCTGAACTTGCTTGTGTTACCAATGCTTTATTTACAGAAACATACCCCTTTCCGTTGATTGATTTTAATTTTTCTGTGATAGAAAAAGCAGTTGCTTCTAAATCGTCTTTTGCAGCACCAATAGTCCCTTTTCTATACACAGCTTGTGTTTGAGCTGGTCCTATATAAGAATATGCTACTGTTTTTGCTCCTTCGGATAAAAGGTTTTCTTCTAAAAGTGCATCCATCCAAAAACCCCAATCTTCACCACCCATTACGGCAACAGTATTTTTCACATCGTCTCCTTCTGCTGGTTTTATAGAAATTTCTGATACATTTCCTGTATGGAAATCGACTGTTTTATTAACATAAGTCCCTCCTATTGGTTTCAACACCGATTTATAACGAACACCAGTCTTTGGATGTGTTCTTACAGGGGATGCCAAACTATAAATTACCAAATCTATTTGACCTAAATCTTCTTTAATCAAATCTAACGTTTGTCGTTTTATTTCATCAGAAAAGGCATCTCCATTAATACTTTTTGCATACAAACCCGCTTTTGCAGCTTCGTTTTCAAAAGCAGCAGTATTGTAATATCCAGGAGAACCTGGTCTTCCTTCTGCTGGTGGTTTGTCAAAGAAAACCCCAATTGTTGCGGCTTTAGAACCAAAAGCACTTGTAATTCTAGACGCCAACCCAAAACCGGTAGAAGCTCCGATAACCAATACTTTTTTAGGTCCGTTAATTTCTCCTTTAGATTTTATATATTCAATTTGTTTTTTTACGTTTTGCTCACAACCTTTTGGGTGCGATGTTAAACAAATAAACCCTCTTGTTTTTGGTTCTATAATCATAATTTGGTTGATTTTATTTTAATAATTAAATCTCTACTCCACTCGATACTGGCATAAAGAAAAAACATGCGTTATTGAGAGGTAAATATAACTCTATTTATGAAGCTAAAAACTTCACTACATTTTTTTCTATTCGTTCTAACACATTTTCTGTGGATGCTTTTACAAATTGTTCTCCTGTAATTTGCTCATACAACTCGATATATCTGTTCGATATTTCTAAAATTTTCTCGTCTGTCATTTCTGGAATCTCTTGCCCCTCTTTTCCTTGAAATCCTTTAGAAATTAACCACTGCCTTACAAACTCTTTTGATAATTGCTTCTGATTTTCTCCTTCTTCTTGTCGCCTTTCATATCCATCTGCATAAAAATAACGAGAAGAGTCTGGTGTATGAATTTCATCAATCAAAACAATTTTACCCTCTTTTGTTTTACCGAATTCGTATTTAGTATCTACTAAAATCAAACCTCGTTTTTTAGCTATTTCTGTTCCTCTTTCAAATAACTTATGTGTAAAATTTTCTAAAACTAGATAATCTTCTTCTGATACTATTCCTTGTGATAAAATATCTTCTCTAGAAATATCCTCATCGTGTTCCCCATTTACTGCTTTGGTTGATGGTGTAATAATTGGCAAAGGAAATTTATCGTTTTCTTGCATTCCATTTGGCATTTCTACACCACACAATACTCTCTTGCCTGCATTATACTCTCTTGCCGCATGCCCTGATAAATAACCACGAATTACCATTTCTACTTTAAAAGGTTCGCACAAATACCCAATCGCTACATTTTCATCTGGGTTGGCAAGTAACCAATTCGGAACAATATCTACCGTATCATGCATCATTTTGGTAGCGATCTGATTTAAAATCTGTCCTTTAAACGGAATTTGACGTGGCAAAACGACATCAAAAGCAGACAATCTATCAGTAGCAATCATTACCAAAAGAGCATTACCTATATTATAAACCTCTCTAACTTTCCCTTTATACACTGATTGTTGCTTCGGAAATTGAAAATTAGTATTGTTAATTGTATTCATTTTTTGTTGTGTTGTTGTTCGTATGCGAAAGTAAGAATTTACTCCGTTTCTATACTTTTATAAGCCGTTATTATTTTTTTAACCAATCTGTGGCGTACCACATCTTTATCATCTAAATATACTTGTGCAATTCCGTCAATATCTTTTAGGGTTAAAATAGACTCTTTCAATCCCGAAACTTGTTTTCTTGGTAAGTCAATCTGTCCAGGATCGCCAGTAATTATAAATTTTGCATGTTTTCCCATTCTGGTTAAAAACATTTTCATTTGTCCATGTGTTGTATTTTGTGCTTCATCTAAAATTACAAATGCATTGTCTAATGTTCTTCCTCTCATAAAAGCCAAAGGAGCAATTTGAATTACGCCTTTTTCTAAATATGATTCTAAACGCTCATGAGGAATCATATCTCGCAACGCATCATACAACGGTTGCATATACGGATCTAGTTTTTCTTTCATATCACCAGGTAAAAAACCTAATTTCTCACCAGATTCTACTGCAGGTCTTGTTAAAATTATCCTACGAACTTCTTTCTCTTTCAGCGCTTTAACCGCCAAAGCAACAGCTGTATATGTTTTCCCTGTCCCTGCAGGTCCAACGGCAAAAAGCATATCGTTTTTTTGCATTGATGCAACCATTTTTCGTTGATTTACAGTTTGTGGTTTTATTTGCTTTCCACCAACTCCATGCACTAAAATATCTGATTTTTTATCTTTAGATCGTTTTTCTTCTTTTCCGTTGGATGTTAAAATCTGCTCGATACTGTTTTCATCTAATTTGTTATATCGAGTAAAATAGTGAACCAACATTTGCACTCTTTTTTCGAACTCATCTAAAATTTCTGATGCTCCGAAAATTTTAATTTCAGAACCTCTAGCAACAATTTTAATTTTTGGAAAGTACTTTTTTAAAGCTACAATTGTACTATTTTGTGGTCCAAAAAAATCTTTTGGATTGATTTCTGATAACTCAATAATGCGTTCGTTCAAATGATTTTATCTTTAAAAGTTATTTATAATAATTCACACTAAAAATAGTAAATAAAATATCAAATTGCGTAGCTTTGCGTATAATATTTTACAACTTTTACACAATTAATTAACAGTTATTTTTGAATGTCTTTAATTACATTAACTACAGATTTCGGAACAAAAGATCACTTTGTAGGTGCAGTAAAAGGAGCCATACATTCTGAGTTGAAAGATGCAACAATTATAGATATTACTCATAACATATCTCCGTTTAACATTACCGAAACGGCATATATTATTAAAAATGCATATAAAAATTTTCCTGATAAAACCATACATATTATTGGTGTAGATTCAGAGTTAAGTGAAGACAACAAACACATTGCTTTCTTGTTAGACAATCATTATTTTATTTGCCCTGACAATGGGCTAATTTCTATGATTACATCAGAAATAAATCCTACAAAAATTGTAGAAATTACTATTCACGATCAAATTGAAAGTAGTTTTCCTGTATTAGATGTTTTTGTAAAAGTGGCTTGTTTTCTTGCAAATGGAGGCAATTTAAGTATTATTGGTAAAGATATAAAGACTTATAAAAAACTGATTGAAATTCAGCCAAAAATCAACCAAGAACAAACAAAAATTGTTGGAAACGTTATTTATATTGATCATTATGGCAATGCTATTAGTAACATCAGTAAAAAACAATTTGATGAAATTGGCAAAGGGCGTCCCTTTAAAATAAGTGCTAGCAGATATTCATTTAACAAAATTTATAGCAAGTATAACGAAATTGTTACTTCTAAATTAGCAAATAAAACGAGCCTCTTTGACGGAGAAAAATTAGCAATATTTAATTCAGCAAAATTTTTAGAAATTGCAATGTACCGAAGTAATCCAGAAACTTTTGGAGGCGCTTCTTCTTTGATGGGATTGAGCTATAGAGATGTTATTTCTATAGAATTCCCAAGTATCAATACCCCAGAGTTTTCAATCTTAAAATAACAACATGTTTGTACGCATTGTAAAAATGAGTTTCCACTCAAAACATATTAATGAGTTCTTAAAAAACTTCAATCAAAAGAAAGATTTTATACGAAATAGCACAGGCTGTCGTTTATTAGAGTTGTACAGAGACAAAACAAATAGCGATATTTTTTTTACCTATTCTTATTGGGAAACCGAGCAAGATTTAGAAAATTACAGAAATTCTGATTTGTTTAAAGATGTTTGGGCAAAAACCAAAGTACTCTTTAATAGCAAACCAGAAGCGTGGAGTGTTGATAAAAAAATAAGTTTGCAATAAATGAATTTTGATTTCAAAATTCTTAGAAAGAGATTATTTCGTGCCTCGCAATGACAAATAACGTATAAACAATTCAACAAACAACAACATGTTTCCAATCATAAAAAAAGAATTCAATTCGTTTTTCGCATCACCGATTGCGTACTTGGTTATTGGTGTTTTTTTGTTGATTAATGGACTCTACTTATGGGTTTTTAAAGATGATTTAAATATTTTAAATACAGGTTTTGCAGATTTAAACAACTTTTTCTACCTCGCTCCTTGGGTGTTTTTATTTTTAATTCCTGCCATTACCATGAAAAGTTTTGCAGACGAGTTTAGTAACGGCACTATCGAAATTCTAAAAACAAAACCGCTTACCGATTGGCAAATTGTACTCGGAAAATTTTGGGCATCTTTACTGCTAGTTGTTATCGCGCTACTCCCAACACTTATTTATGTCTACTCCGTATATCAACTCGGAAATCCTATTGGAAATTTAGATTTCGGGAGCACCATTAGCTCGTATATTGGGTTGTTATTTTTGGCAGCCACATATACATCTATTGGATTATTTACCTCTACATTATCTAAAAATCAAATTGTAGCCTTTATTGTAAGTGTTTTTATCACTTTTTTCTTGTTCTACGGATTTGATGCCGTTGCTAATTTCTTCGGGAATAACAGCTATACAATACAGCAATTCGGAATTTTTGAACATTTTAAAAGTATCAGCAGAGGTGTTATTGACAGTAAAGACGTTATTTATTTTGTAAGTTTAAGCACATTCTTTTTGTGGCTAACAAAACAGCAACTACATAACGATAAAAACAATAAACATATTGGCTATTTTTTCTTCGGATTGCTACTGATAAATGTTCTTGGAAATCATTTTTACAAACGTTTAGACATTACCCAAGACCAACGCTATACTATTTCTAAAACTACTGCTACAATTTTAGACAGCATAGAAAATCAATTACTTATAAAAGTATATTTAGAAGGAGATTTTCCATCAGAATTTAAACGATTACAAATAGAAACCAAACAGTATTTAGAAGAACTAAGAGCTCAGAACAAGCAAATTATCATCCAATTTATCAATCCTGATTCTTATAGAAAACAATTGATAAAAAAAGGGATGCTTCCAAGTAAATTAACGGTTGAAGAAGGCGGAAAACTATCCGAAGCAATTATTTTTCCTTGGGCAGAAATCAACTATAAAAATAAAACCGAAATAGTTTCACTCTTACCAAATACCACAAGTGCACAAGAAAATCAGCTACAAAAAGCCATTGAAAATTTAGAATTTGGTTTTAGCAATGCCATACACAACATCAGCAAAAAACAAAAACAAAAAGTAGCTGTTTTAAGTGGTAATGGGGAATTAAAAGACATTTATCTCTATAGCTTTTTAAGTAAAATTGGTGAAAAATATCATTTGGCAAAATTTACGTTAGATTCAGTGGCTACAAATCCGCAGAAAACATTGCAAGATTTAACCTCTTTTGATCTCGCAATTATTGCAAAACCAACTCTAAAATTTAGCGACAAAGAAAAACTAGTTCTCGATCAATTTATTAGCAATGGTGGTAAAACCCTTTGGATGATTGATAAAATTCAAGCTGATCAAGATAGTTTGTTAAACAATGGCAAAATGCTGGCATACCCACGAGATTTAAACCTTACCGATTTACTTTTTAGTTATGGAGTTCGGATAAACGCTACCTTAGTTAAAGATTTATATGCTGCAAAAATTCCAGTAGCTACTGGTAAAGTTGGCAACCAAACACAATTTAAAAATTTAGACTGGTTTTATTATCCATTGGTCATTGGAAACCCAAATCATTCAATTACAAAAAACAGTTTACCTGTAAGATTACAATTTGCAAATCAAATAGATACATTAAAAAACAACATTAAAAAAACACCTTTATTAATTAGTTCTTTATTGACAAAAAAAATAGGTACTCCAATAATAATCAAGCTACAAAGTATTGCTGATGAACCAAAGGAAGAAGATTATAAAGGAGGCAATCAGTTATTTGCGGTGTTGTTAGAAGGCGAATTTAATTCGGCTTATAAAGGCCGCATAAAACCGTTTAAAACAGCGCTCTTTAAAAATAAAAGCATCGCTAATAAAATGGTCATAATTGCTGACGGAGATATTGCGAAAAATCAAATTTTAAAAGGAAAACCAACTGATTTATCTGTTGATAAATGGACAGGGCAACAGTTTGGGAATACAGATTTCTTATTAAACACCGTCGATTACTTATTAGATGATTCTGGTGTAATTCAACTAAAAAATAAATCATTAAAAATCAAGTATCTAGATAAGAAAAAAGCATTTAAAGAACGTGTTTTTTGGCAGTTCTTAAATGTTGTATTTCCGCTTTTAGCTTTATTCGGATTTGGATTTGGATTTAATTATTTGAGAAAAAAGAAGTATCAATAGCCGTTAGCAAATCAACACTCTTCACAGCAACCTTTATTTTTTACTATTCTACAAGTTAAAACTGCTAAAATCGCACCGATAATTGGTGCTAAAATATACATCCATAGATGTTCTATATGACCCGAAATAAGTGCAGGAGCAATAGATCGTGCAGGATTCATAGAAGCCTTAGTAACAGGACCTGCAAACATCGCTTCTAATAAAACGACACCGCCAATAGCAATTCCTGCCATGGTACCAATTTCTTTGCTTCCTGTAGAAACATTGATTATTACTAGCATTAAAAAGTATGTAAGTAGTAGTTCTAAAATAAATGCACGCCATACGTCAATACTTGGCAAAGTGGCTCCATAAAATTCACTTGTAGGAAACAGCATCCATAAAATACTACTTGCCAATAAAGCGCCTAAAACTTGGGCAATAATATATTTTGGCACTTCTTTCCAAGAAAACTTTTTAGCAAACGCAAAGGCAATAGAAACTGCTGGATTAAAATGCGCACCAGAAATTTCTGCGAAGCTATAAATCATTGCCATTACAATTAGCCCCCAAGTAATAGCAATACCAACATGAGTAACATCTCCGCCAGTAACTTCATTAATAGTCATTGCCCCTGTACCACAAAAAACCATTGCGAACGTACCGATAAATTCTGAAATGTATTTTTTCATTTTACATTATTGATATAATCAGCAAAAATACGGATATTTTAATTTTTAAAAACAGGCTACTTCTTATTTTTTATTGTAGTTTTATCAAAACTAAATATTACTTTGAATTTTCTTGCTCATCTTTATTTATCAGAAAACAATACCAACATAATGATTGGTAATTTTATTGCTGATCACATTGAAAGAAATAAATTCGATCATTTTCATACAGAAATTCAGCAAGGAATCTTATTACATCGAGAAATTGACACTTTTACCGATGCACATAAAATTGTAAGAAAAAGTAAACGTAGATTACACAAACGATACGGTCATTATGATGGCGTAATTATCGATTTATTTTACGATTATTTCTTGGCAAAAAATTGGAGAGAATATTCTTCAATTCCTTTGGATGTATATGCAAACGGAGTTTATACATTATTACAAAATAATTTTGAAATTCTTCCAAAGAAAACACAACAAATACTTCCCTTTTTAATTGATTATAATTGGCTGTACAATTATCAATTTTTAGATGGAATGGAGAAAGTCTTAAAAGGAATGAACAAAAGAACTCAAGGAAGATCTAAAATGGATTTAGCCATTGAAGATTTAAAAATATTAGAAAAAGACTTTGAAGCAGATTTTACATTATTTTTTAAAGATTTATGTCTCTTTTCTAGTCAAAAACGAAAAGAAAAGCAACTAATAATGTAACTATTTATGAAAAAAACAGTCTTTTTATTTATCATTCCCCTTTTAATTTTCAATTGTAAAACAAAACTTAAAAAAGAAAAAATTACAGGTTTAATTACCCAAAAAGCCATGGTAGTTACGGCAAGGGAAGAAGCTTCAAAAATTGGTTCTGACATCTTAAAAAAAGGAGGTAATGCCTTTGATGCAATGGCAGCTACACAATTGGCACTGGCAGTTGCTTATCCGTATGCAGGTAATTTAGGTGGCGGCGGATTTATGGTATACAGAAAAAATAATGGCGAAATTGGTACTTTAGACTTTAGAGAAAAAGCTCCTTTGGCTGCTCATAAAGATATGTATTTAAACAAAGAAGGCAATGTTATTCCAGGAAAAAGTACGTTGGGCGTAATGGCTGTTGGAGTCCCTGGTTCTGTTGCTGGAGTTTTTGCTGTTCATAAAAGGTTTGGGGTTTTACCCTTTGAAGATATTATAAAACCCGTTATTCAATTGGCAAAAAGAGGTGTTATTGTAAGTGAAAAACAAGCAAGAACTATCAAAAAATATCAGCCGTTATTTTTAAAAGCAAATAAAAACTCAATTTATTTGAATGAGAACTGGAAAGTAAATGATACGATAAAATATCCTGCTTTAGCAAGTACTTTAGAGCGAATTTCAAAAAATGGTTATGATGAATTTTATAAAGGAGAAACTGCAAAACGTTTGGTGAAATTTATACAAGATAATGGCGGAATTATCACCTTAGAAGATTTGGAAAAATATGACGTAAAATGGAGAAAACCCATTACTTTTAGTTATGATAATTTAAATATCATTTCGATGTCTCCTCCTTCTAGCGGTGGTATTTGTCTTGCTCAGATTATGAATGGAATAGAACCTTACGACTTGCAAAAATATGGACACAACAGCATCAAAACTATTCAAATTATTACAGAAGCAGAACGAAGAGCCTATGCTGATAGAAGTTATTTTTTAGGTGATTCTGATTTTGTAAACGTACCTATTGACACCTTAATTAGTAAAAATTACACCAAACACAGAATGGATAATTTCTCATTCGATACTCCAACAAAATCAAGTGATTTAGCACATGGAAATATAGAAATGATTGAAAGTAATGAAACCACCCACTACTCTATTGTAGATCAATTTGGAAATGCCGTTTCGGTAACCACAACCATTAATGGTGCTTATGGATCAAAACTATATTGTGCCGATTTAGGGTTCTTTTTAAACAATGAAATGGATGATTTTAGCAGCAAACCTGGTGTGCCAAATATGTTTGGCTTAGTTGGAGCAAAAGCCAATGAAATTACTCCAGAAAAAAGGATGTTGAGTTCTATGACGCCAACTATTGTAGAAAAAGATGGCAAATTATGGATGGTTGTTGGCACTCCTGGAGGTTCTACAATCATTACCTCTGTGATGCAAACCATTTTAAATGTACACGAGTTTGGCTTCGGAATGCAAGAAGCTGTAAATCAACCTAGGTTTCACCACCAATGGTTGCCAGATGTTGTGATGATGGAACCTAATAAATTTGATAAAAACACCGTTAAGACTCTTACAAAAATCGGATATAATATCGATGAAAAAAATGCACCGGTTATTGGAAAAGTAGAAGGGATTTTAATTTTAAAAGACGGAACTTTAGAAGGTGGTGCAGATCCAAGAGGAGACGATAAAGCAATTGGTTTTTAATTTTTGATACAAGAAGAAATCCATACGGCTCCTATACAAAAAAATCGCATCAGATTGCAAGAATACGCTGTAGGTATTTTTACAACGTATTCTACAAAATCTGCCATCAAAAAAGCAATTAAAAAAGGGTTGATTTTTGTGAACGGAAAGATAGCCTCAACAGGTATGTATATAAATGGTGGTGAAACTATTGAATTGTATCAATCCGAAGAAAAAAAATCAAGCAAAAATCTTATTTTACCCATCGAAATATTATTTGAGGACGACTATTTAGCTGTGATTTACAAACCTGCAGGAATTTTGGTAAGTGGAAACAAATTTGTAACCATTGCCAACGGATTAGCGCAAAATTTACAAAAAAGCTCACTACCCGATGCAGTCCATCCGAAGCCAATTCATCGATTAGATTACCCAACAAGTGGCGTTTTACTAATAGGTAAAACAAGCTCAAGCATTATTGCATTAAGTAAATTGTTTGAAAATAAAAAAATAAAAAAAACATATATATCAATTTGTATTGGTAAAATGAAAGAGAAAGGAGTAATCGATTTTTTAATTGATAACAAAACTTCATTCACAGATTTTAACGTATTGCAAACGGTCGTTTCTTTACGTTTTGATTTTTTAAACCTTGTAAAATTACATCCAAAAACAGGCAGAAAACACCAGTTGAGAAAACATTTGTCTGCAATCGGAAATCCTGTTTTAGGAGATAAAGATTATGGAAAAGAAAACCTAATTTTAAATGGAAAAGGACTCTATCTACATGCAGAAAAGATAACTTTTACACACCCTTTTACACAAAAAAAAATATCAATTTCAAAAGAAATTCCGAAGAAATTTAAAAAAATATTTTCTACCATGTAACTTACTCTTTCAAAAAAAAACTAGTAATTATAGTTCGGTTTTCTTAACTTATTTTCGCTAACTTTACTGAACTAAAAATAAAGTACACTATTTTAGTAACACTGCGTACAAGTAAAAAAAATGAACCAAACTAATAAAATGCAACCAAGAATAGAAATACTTTCTAAAAAAAAATTAGTAGGAAAATCATTGAAAATGTCTTTGGCCAATAATAAAACAGCCGAATTATGGAAAACTTTTATGCCTAAAAGAAAAATGATAAAAAACACAGTAAGTTCAGAATTGTTTTCAATGCAGATCTACGACAAATCATTGAATTTTAATAACTTTAATTCGCAAACTGAATTTACAAAATGTGCTATGATTGAGACATCTAGATTTGAGAATATCCCCGAAGATATGGAAACCCGAATTTTAGATGGTGGACTTTATGCCGTTTTTGTGCATAAAGGAATGGCAAATGATTTTCCGAAAACATCTCAATATATTTTTAATCAATGGTTGCCAAATTCCGATTACGAATTAGACCAAAGGGAGCATTTTGAACTTTTGGGAATAAAATACAATCCTACTGATAAAAATTCGGAAGAAGAAGTTTGGATACCGATCAAACAACGTAGAAAAACCAGTGCATAACAATGCCTGTGCTTAATACTTTAGGTCAGTGTTTAACCAAATCATGCATATTTATGAAGTTCGCAAAATTATTGTGTTTTTAATCAGCACTAAGTATATCCGTGATGTTCAATTAAAATGACCAACACAATACAGAATAATTTTATCTAATTCAAAAAAAGGCGATTTTTAAAAATATTACTATAATTTTTCAACTTCTCTCATTGTTATCTTCAATTTTTTTATCAATTCATAAATCTCATCAGAAGTATAACTTGCAAAACCTATTCTTATCGCATTATGGTTTGTTTTTGCCAAGTTATAGCGTTGCCAATTTCCTATTTCTAACAGGTGTTTTCTTGCAATTTTAGAAATTATTTTCCAAGAATACTTTTTATCTAAAGTAACCCAAACTGCCATTCCGCCTTTTGGTTTATTAAAAATAACATAATCTGATAATTCGTCTTTTAACAGCTCACAAAACAAATCTCTGCGTGCTTTGTAAATTTTCATTACTTTTCTAATATGTCTATCTAAATCGCCATTTTTTATAAATTCAGAAAAAGTCAATTCCAGCAACGCATCACCCTGTCTATCAACAATTTTACGCAAATTTGCAGCTTCATCTACAAATTCTTTTGGTGCAATTAAATATCCAATTCTAAAAACGGGCGCAACCGTTTTACAAACAGAACCAATGTAAATTACATTTCCGTTTGTATCATGGCTTGCCAATGGTAAAATGGGTGCGTGGTTGTAATTAAAATCGTAATCATAATCATCTTCTATAATTGCAAAACGATATTCTTTCGCTAAATTTAACAAATGAATTCTCCTTTCTGCTGATAAGGTTACCGTTGTAGGATGATGATGATGAGATGTCACATAGACCGCTTTTATTTGCTGATGCTTACATATTTTTTCTATCTGATGTGTATCAATACCATTCTCATCTACCGAAACTCGCAGTAATGTTGCTTTTTGATGTGTAAATGTAGCATCTGCTGCACTGTAGTTCGTTTCTCCTACTACAACAATATCATCTTTTTTACACAAAATTTTAGAAGATAAAAAAATCCCCATTTGACTTCCTCTTGTTATTAAAATATTATTGATTGATATATGTAATCCTCTTGTTTCATTTAGATAATTAACTAAGGTTTTTCTTAATTCTAAATTTCCATAAACAGCACCATAAGACAAATGATCAATTGTGTTTTTTTTCTGAGCTATACCTCTATAAATTCTTGCCAATTCATTAATTGGCGTTAATCTTACATCAGAAATACCATCATTTAAATATTGAAATTTTGGATTAGAATTTAGTTGATTGCTTTTTAAAGCAGCATCTCTATAAAACTGAAAACCAGCTTTTTTAGTCATAGTTGCTTCTTTAGTTGATTTTATTTTTTGCTGATAAAATAAAGGCAAGCTTGCATTTACAAAAGTCCCTTTTTTAGGCACACTTTCTACCCAACCTTGCAATGCCAATTCGTCATAACAAGCCACAATTGTTTTTCTATGCACTTGTAACAAAACTGCTAAAGACCTACTTCCAAGCAGCTTGGTTTTTGGAGGTAAAATAGTATCTTTAATCAATTTTATAAACTGATTAGCCAATTGCAAATACAGTGCTTGTTTGCTTTTTCTATCTAAATGAAAACTGGTTTTATACGGAAACATAACTGGACTATTAATTATATCTATTCTGGATGATTATTACAGTCCATAAATATAGTATTTTTGATGTATAAAACAATAAAAAATGATTAAACAAGAATTAAAATCATCTGAATACAACAACTATTATGCAAGATATATTGATAAAGTTGCTAATGAAACTGAATTACTTTCTGGATTAGAAAATGATAAAAAAATGGTGATAGATTTCTTTTCATCCATCTCAAAAGAGAAACTAACTTATCGATATCAGCCAGAAAAATGGAACAGTAAAGAATTGCTACAACATATTATTGATACAGAACGTATTTTTATGTATCGCTTGCTTAGAATTGCTAGAAAAGACACAACAGCTTTGGCTGGTTTTGATCAAGATATTTATATAAAACCATCAGAAGCATCAAATAAATCAATAGGAGAATTGATACATCAATTTGTAGTAACACGCTTATATTCAATAAATTTAATTAGCAGTATTTCTGATGAGAATTTAAAAAATATAGGAACAGCAAGTGATTCAATAATTTCTGCAAGAGCTTGTGCATTTATTTTATTAGGCCACAGTATTTGGCATATAGAAATTATTAAAGAACGTTATTTATGATAGCCATTAGACCTAATTGCGAACATTGTAATAAAGAGTTACCAAATACATCTACAGAAGCTATGATTTGCTCTTTTGAATGTACGTATTGTAAAGATTGTGCCATCACTATTTTTGAAAACGTATGCCCAAGCTGTAGTGGTAATTTTGTTGAAAGACCAATTCGTTCATCAAAAATGATTGAAAAATATCCAGCTTCCACAAAAAAGGTCTTTGCTCCTAAAAATATAGAAGAAGCTAAAATAAACTCATTAAAATATAAACATATTTCGCCAGAAAAAAGATAATTATGAATCCGATTTTAATTGATAGCATTGGGTATATTGCATTAGCAACCAACCTATTTTCTATGTCTACAAAAGGAGAATATAAGTTACGATTTATCTCTCTTATAGCAAATGCAATTTACATTTTTTACGGTGTTTTAATTAGTGCAACACCTATCATAATTGGCTGTACAATCGCTATCTTTTTGCACGCATATCACTTAAGAAGAATTTTATCAAAAAAAATAATTGAAAATGATTGAAATAAAAGTTGCAAAAAAAACAGATGCTGCCATGTTAGCTTTACTAGGCAGAATAACGTATACAGAATCTCACGGGCATTTTATTGATAGTAAAAAAGATTTATTAACGTATATTAATGACGCGTTTTCTATTCAAAAATTAAGCACAGAACTTGCCGATAGTAACACCCTTTTTTATCTTATTTATGTTGATGATCTACCTGTTGGATATACAAAACTAGTATTGCATGCAACACATAAAAACATACATTCAAAAAAAGCATGTCGTCTTGAAAAAATTTATATTTTAAACGATTTCATCCCTCAAAAAATTGGGCAACCATTTTTAAATTTCATCAAAAAAAAGGCAAAAGAAATGCAATTTGATGCAATGTGGCTTACAGTGTATATAAAAAATGAAAGAGCGATTCAATTTTATAAAAAAAATGAATTTAAAAATATTGGAACATACAATTTTAGCGTGAACGGAAAAGGCTATGAAAATATTCTCTTTTTAAAAAACATATCATTATGAAAGAATATGAAAAATCAGACATCAACCGAATTAAACGAGGGCAAAATAGAGCAACCTACGATGTAAAAAAAATAAATAAGATTATAGATGCAGGCTTTATTGGCTATGTAAGTTATGTATATAAAGAACAAGCTATTACACTACCAATGGCGTACGGAAGAAAAGAGAATAAAATTTATTTACACAGCTCTCAAGGTAACCGAATGCTTTTGGCTTTATTAGAAACAAAAAAAATGAGCATGACTATTATGCATTTAGATGCTTTAATTTTGGCACGTTCTGGCTTGCACCACTCTGTAAATTACCGCTCAGCAACCCTTTTTGGCACTGTAAAAAAAATAGAAAACCAGCAAGAAAAAGAAGATGCACTACATTGTTTTATGGAGCATATGATGAAAGGAAGATGGGACGGAATTAGACCTATGCACAAAGAAGAAATTGACAGAACCTTAGTGGTAGAACTTACTATTGAAAGTGCGGCAGCAAAAATTAGAGATATGGGTGTGCAAGATGAAAAAGAAGATTATAACTTACCTATTTGGGCAGGAAAAATACCCGTTAAAACAATATATGAATATCCTATTCCAGACAAAGAATTAAGTACAGAAATTAAAATACCTTCTCATATTTTAGATTTTTACAACAAGAAGAAAAATGAAGGTTTCTAAACACATTTTAACCTATTAAATATCAATAAATAATAGTATTTTAGCCCTTGTAATTCTTAAAAAAACAGCATGAAAAAATTACTTAGAAACATAGGGCTCACTATTCTCTTTTCAGGAGTATTAATTTTTGCTTTTTATTTAAAAAACAACGAAGATCTACCTACAGGAAAACAAGGAATTGAAGCCGATGCTTTGGCAAATAAAATGCTAAAAGCAATCAATCATAACGCCTATAAAAATACCCGATTTTTAGAATGGAATTTCCGTGGAAAACACTTTTACAAATGGGATAAAAAAAATGACATTGTAAAAGTTTCTTGGGATAAAAATAAAGTGATTTTAGACATCAAATCACCCCAAAAAAGTAAAGTTTTTATTGATGGCAGACAAACTTTTAGAGTAAAATTAGTAGATGATGCCATTAAATTTTTTAAAAATGATCGTTTTTGGCTCGTAGCTCCTCATACCGTTTTTGATAACAAAACTGAGCGTAGATTAGTAAAACACAATAGTAAAGATGCCTTATTAGTAACCTACAATACTGGTGGCAATGATAATCCTAAAGATTCTTATCTTTGGATATTAGATGATAACGGAATGCCTACAAGTTATAAAATGTGGGTTTCCATTATTCCAACTGATGGAATGGATGCCACTTGGAGTGATTGGATTACGACAGCATCTGGCACAAAACTCTCTAGAAAACATAAAATGAAAAAAGGAGAAATAGATATGGGAGATGTAAAAGGGTATAATTAGTTGTTAGTTGTTGTGTAACATTAGAGAATAGAGATTTATGAAAAAACTATTAGTTTTACTAAGTTATTTAATAATATTTTCTTCTTGTATAAATTCTGAAAAACTTGAAGGTCATTGGCATCTTAAAAACGAATATTTAGGAGAAAGATTTCTTTCATTAGATTTAACTAAAAATTCAGATTCTATTGCATATTTAGACAAATACTCTTTTAATGACACACAAAGAATAAGGCATTATTCAAAAGAAAAAGAATTAATAACAGGTGAATGTGGAGGTTATTTTAAATATAAAGTAAACGGGGAGAAAATTCATTTAAAAAATGTGCAAGATTATGGTGACTATTTTGGGATAAAGTATGAGTTAACAAATTCTCATAAACTAAAAGATTATCTGAATAACTTATTAGTTGATATTGTTTTACCTAAAGCTAAAAATTCTAAAAAAAATAATTATTTAAACTTTGAAAATGATAATTTTATTAAAAACCTAATAATTGGAAAAAGTAAAGAAACTAATAAAACCGAATTTCAAGAGAGTTATAAAATACAAACTAATGAAAGGTTTTTGAAACTTGAAGATGTTGACAAATGGATTGAACATATTAAAAATAGCACAAGTGATTTAGAATTAGGTTTTATTAAATTTAGAATTGTTTCAGACAAAAATGTTTCTTTAGACTTAATTAAAACAATTAATCAAAAATTGCGAAAAAAAGGTTTTGAAAAAATTTATTTGACTTATATAAAGGAAAAAGGAATGAATGACCTATTTGAATATTTAGATTTGAGGAAAATAGATTTTAAAGGAAAAAGAAAATTAGAAGATTTAGTTAAATAATTAACGTTACACAACACCGTGTATATCTCATTGCTTACGGATTTTCCTTTGGGAAAATCCTCGG
>CAZZNK010000006.1:16051-41779 GCA_964655585.1 uncultured Flavobacteriaceae bacterium | reverse complement strand
ATCATGGTGCTGGCGGACATTTAAATTGTTTATCAGAATTAGTTGAAGATACTGGTGGAAAAATAGATTTAGATAAATTACCCGTTGGCGATCCTACACTTTCTGATAAAGAAATTATTGGAAACGAATCTCAAGAAAGAATGGGATTAGTGATTGCTAAAAAACACATAGATACATTACAAAAAATAGCAGCACGAGAGCGTTCGCCAATGTATACTGTTGGTGATGTAACAGGAAATAATAGATTTACTTTTGAATCTAAAACCAAAGGAAACAAACCTATGGATTTAGCTTTAGAAGATATGTTTGGTTCTTCTCCTAAAACCGTTTTAACAGATAAAACTATTATAAGAAAATATAAGAACCCAAGATATAAAACGAAGAACTTAAAAATCTATTTAGCCCAAGTTTTACAGCTAGAAGCTGTAGCTTGTAAAGATTGGCTAACCAATAAAGTAGATAGATGTGTGGGCGGTAAAGTTGCCAAACAACAATGTGTGGGTCCTTTACAAATTCCGTTAAATAATGTTGGGGTCATGGCGTTAGATTATAACGGAAAGGAAGGTATTGCAACTTCTATTGGGCACTCCCCTATTGCAGCATTGATTGACCCAGAAGCTGGAAGTAGAAATGCAATTACCGAATCTTTGACCAATATTATTTGGGCACCTTTAAAAGATAATTTAGAGGCTATTTCTTTATCTGCAAATTGGATGTGGCCTTGTAAAAATGAAGGTGAAGATGCACGTTTATACAAAGCTGTAAAAGCTGTTTCTGAATTTGCAATTGATTTAGGAATCAATATTCCAACAGGAAAAGATTCATTGTCGATGAAACAAAAATATACTGATGGAGAGGTGATTTCTCCTGGAACAGTTATTATTTCTGCAGCAGGAAATTGTAATGAAATAAGTAAAATTGTAGAACCTCTTTTACAAATTGATGGAGGAAATATCTACTATATTAATATTTCTCAAGACGATTTTAAATTAGGCGGAAGCTCTTTCTATCAATCATTAAATGCGATTGGAAATGAAGCTCCTGATGTAAAAAATACTGCTTTTGTAAAAAACACTTTCAATACCATTCAAAAATTAATTAAAAGTGATAAAATTACAGCAGGACATGATGTTGCCTCTGGCGGATTGATTACCACTTTATTAGAAATGTGTTTTGCGGATGTTCATTTAGGCGCAGATTTTAACATTACTTCTTTAAATGAAGAAGATTCTATAAAAGTATTATTTTCCGAAAATTCAGGAATTATTTTTCAAGCGGATGCTTCTGTTGAAACTATTTTATCAGAAAATAATATTGAATTTTTTAATATCGGTACCGCAAATAATTCAGGAACAGTAAACATTAAAAATAATGAAGACACGTTCTCTTTTGATGTAGCGGAAATGAGAGATATTTGGTATAAAACCTCTTTCTTATTAGACCAAAAACAAACGGCAAATAATCTAGCTCAAGATAGATTTGATAACTATAAAAAACAGCCTTTACAATATACATTTCCAAAACACTTTACTGGTAAGTTACAAGACATCATTGCGAACGGAGTGAAGCAATCTCGCTCTAAAAAGGAGGTTACTTCGTCGCAAACTCCTCGTAATGACGTTTACAGACCTAAAGCAGCAATTATCAGAGAAAAAGGAAGCAACTCTGAAAGAGAAATGGCAAATGCCATGTATTTAGCAGGTTTTGATGTAAAAGATGTACATATGACCGATTTAATTTCGGGTAGAGAAACTTTAGAAGATATTCAATTTATTGGTGCTGTTGGCGGTTTTTCAAATTCTGATGTTTTAGGCTCTGCAAAAGGGTGGGCTGGTGCTTTTAAATACAATAAAAAAGCAAATACAGCTTTACAAAACTTCTTTAAAAGAGAAGATACGTTATCTGTTGGTATTTGTAACGGAGCACAATTATGGATGGAATTAGATTTAATAAATCCAGATCATAAAGTACATGGGAAATTAATTCATAATGATTCTAAAAAACACGAATCTTCATTTACTTCAGTTAAAATTCAAGAAAATAATTCTGTAATGTTATCATCTTTAGCAGGAACAGAATTAGGTGTTTGGATTTCTCACGGAGAAGGGAAATTTAACTTGCCAGAATCTGAAGAAAACTATAATATTGTTGCAAAATACGGTTATGAAGGTTATCCTAATAACCCTAATGGTTCTGACTTTAATACCGCAATGATGAGTGATAAAACAGGGAGACATTTGGTTACCATGCCACATATTGAGCGCTCTACTTTTCAGTGGAATTGGGCAAATTATCCGAAGGGAAGAAAAGACGAAGTATCGCCTTGGTTAGAAGCTTTTGTAAATGCACATAAATGGATTGAAAAACAGGGTAATTAAGATTTAAGATTTAATAATAAATCGAAAAAATGATTTACTAATTGAACTTTGTGTTAAACTGTATTAAAAATCACCTATTTGTTTGCCTCTTAAAAAATTTCCGCTAATTTTGTGGTATAAATGTTAATTTGGGGGAATTAATATTTAGGGGGTGAGTTATATATAACTTGCCCCTTTTTTTATTTCTATGTGTCACAATTTATTTTTCTATTGGTCTTTATAAAAACAAAACGTAACATCATGAAAAAAATTACACTAATTCTCTTTTTACTATCAATTTCTGTAACAGCTCAAAAAACAATAAATGCGTACGATATAATGAGCGATATTAAAAATGGTAAAAAAATAGCTTATCAAAACGCAACTATTATTGGTACTTTAGATTTTACTTTTATGGAGGATGCGCTACCCAACTTACCCAAAAAGAAAAGGTGGTGGAACAACGGTGGAAGCAACGTTATAAAAAAAGAAATAGAAAGTAGTATTGAGTTTATTAATTGCACATTTAAAGACAATGTTTTAGCCTATATACCAGATGAGGATAGTGGCTATACCTTTACTGCAGACTTTGAAAATGATGTGATTTTTAAAAATTGTACTTTTAAAAGTAAGGCAATGTTTAAATATTCTGATTTTGAACAAACTGCTAATTTTAAAGGCTCTAAATTTGAAGACGACAGTACTTTTAAGTATGCTAAATTTGATAAAGTTACTTCATTTTCAAATACCATTTTTAATAATTCAGCAACTTTTAAATACGCAAAATTTAAAAGAGATGTAACTTTTACAGAAGCTCTCTTTAAAGATTCTACAACTTTTAAATATGCAAAATTTTACGATGGCGTTTCTTTTAAAAGTACACGTTTTGAAGAAGATTTGAATTTAAAATACGCAGAAGTTTCTGGCACGTTTGATATTACGAATATGAAAGTTGCTTATGAAATAGATTCAAAATACACCAAAATAAATGGCGAGAGTTTTAATAAATACTTAATCCATAAATAACCATTTATTAATTTTGTGAAAACGGTCTATTTTTCATACTTTGCGTAACGACAAACTATACAGAATATGCCGACAGAAATTACACGTTTATTTGATTTCCCTTATTATCAATTAGAAAAATTTAATCTTGAAAAAGCTTTTACCACAAAATACGATGGTAAATGGGTTTCTACAAGTACCAAAGAATATATAGATAAAGCGAATGCAGTTAGCAGAGGTTTATTAAAACTTGGCGTACAACCTAATGATAAAATTGCTATAATTTCTACTACAAATAGAACAGAATGGAATGTTTGTGATATCGGGATTTTACAGATTGGTGCTCAAAATGTACCTATCTACCCAACCATTTCTAAAGAAGATTACGAGTATATTTTAAATCACTCAGAAGCAACTTATTGCTTTGTTTCTGATGATGTAGTATTAGAAAAAGTCAATGAAATCAAAAAGAATACAAAGCTAAAAGGTGTATTTACTTTTGATGATATTGATGGCGAAAAAAGCTGGGAAGAAGTTTTAAAATTAGGGAAAGATGAAAGCAATCAACCAGAAGTAGACGAAAGAAAAAACGCTGTAACCTCTAATGATTTAGCAACTATAATTTACACATCTGGTACTACGGGAAAACCAAAAGGCGTTTTGTTATCTCACAAAAACATAGTTTCTAACGTATTAAGCAGTCAGAAAAGAGTTCCTTTAGAAAAAGGAAAATCGATTGCTTTGAGTTTTTTACCTATTTGCCATATTTTTGAAAGAATGATTTTATACCTATATCAATACGAAGGTGTGTCTGTGTACTTTGCAGAATCAATTGAAAAATTAAGTGAAAACGCACAAGAAATTAAACCTCATATTATGACTGCAGTACCACGATTATATGAGAAAATTTACGATAAAATTTATGCCAAAGGATTGGATTTATCAGGAATTAAAAAAATACTATTCTTTTGGGCTGTAAATTTAGGCTTACGATACGAACCATACGGTGCAAACGGTTGGTGGTATGAAAAACAATTAAGCTTAGCAAGAAAACTAATCTTCTCGAAATGGCAAGCAGCTCTAGGAGGAGAATTAAAAGCCATGGTTTCTGGTAGTGCCGCATTACAAGCAAGATTAACAAGAGTTTTTGCTGCTGCAGGCATGCCTATTATGGAAGGGTATGGATTAACAGAGACATCGCCAGTTGCTACGGTAAATGATCAAAGAAATGGTGGATTTAGAATAGGAACTGTAGGAAAAGTTATTGACGGTGTTGAAATTAAAATTGCTGATGATGGCGAAATTTTAATAAAAGGACCAAATGTAATGCTTGGATATTATAAGGATGATGCTAAAACTGCCGAAGTAATACAAAATGGTTATTTTCATACAGGTGATAAAGGAGAATTTGATGCTGACGGATTCCTTAAAATTACAGGACGTAAAAAAGAAATGTTTAAAACATCAGGTGGTAAATATGTGGTACCACCCTTATTAGAAGGAGAATTAAAACAATCTCGTTTTATAGAACAAATTATGGTGGTGGGCGAAGGAGAAAAAATGCCAGCGGCTATCATTCAACCTAATTTCGATTTTATAAAAGAATGGTCTAAACGCCATCATTTAAAATTAACATCAAACGAAGAATTGATTGCTAACCCAAAAGTAATTGAAAGAATTCAAGAAGAAGTAGATCAATGTAACCGTAAATTTGGGAAATGGGAACGCATTAAAAGATTTGAACTTACACCCGATGAGTGGTCTATAGACGGCGGACATTTAACGCCAACTATGAAAATGAAACGAAAAGAAATTAAAGACATTTACAATAAATTGTACGAGAAAATTTACAGAGGATAGTATAAAAAAAAAGCGCTCTATTTTTTCAAAATATCAGGAAAGCTACTCTTAAACCTATTCAATCTCGGAATAGAAATACGCTGCACATACGGATTGTCAGGATGTAAACGCTTGTAATTTTGATGATAATCTTCCGCCTTATAAAACGTTGTAAACTCAGTTACTTCAGTAACAATTTTACCGTTATAAACTTCTTTATTTAATCTTTTTATTACTGATAAGATTATTTCCTTTTCAAGTGTTGTTTTGTAAAATGCAATCGACCTGTATTGTGAACCAAAATCTGGATATTGTCCGTTTTTAGTGGTTGGATCGTGCGAGCCAAAAAATACCTCAACCAATGTTTTAAAGTCTACAATAGACGCATCATAATAAACGGCAACGGTTTCCGCATGCCCTGTTTTTCCTGTACTTGTAGTTTCGTAAGTTGGGTTTGTTGTATGTCCGCCAGCATAACCATTTATCACTTCTCCAACGCCGTTTACAGTCTCATAAATAGATTCTACACACCAAAAACAACCACTTGCAAAATACGCAACACTTAACTCTTTACTCTTTACCATTTTTGTTGATTTTTTTATTTCCTTATCCGAAGAAAACCCCATTAAAAATATAATTGCTATGGCTAAAATAGGTTTTACACTGCTCATTTTATTTGTTTTTTTGGTTCTTTTAAGACTTTGTCGCATTAAAAAGTAAAACTATACAATTGTGTATAACTTTGTTGTTTTATTTACAAGGTTATTTGTAAAAAAGCGAATCGGTACTTATATTTGTTGTTCAAATTTAGTTAAAAAAATGGAGCATTTTGTAGTTTCTGCGCGTAAATACCGTCCTCAAAATTTCGAGGATGTTGTTGGGCAACAAGCAATTACCAATACGTTAGAGAATGCTATAAAAAATAACCATTTAGCACAAGCCTTACTATTTACAGGTCCTCGTGGAGTTGGTAAAACATCTTGTGCCCGTATTTTGGCGAAACAAATTAACCAACAAGACGCAAAATCTGCTTTAGATGAAGATTTTGCATTCAATATTTTTGAGCTAGATGCTGCTTCTAATAATTCGGTAGATGACATTAGAAGTTTAACCGATCAGGTTCGTATTCCGCCACAAACTGGTAAATACAAAGTATATATTATTGATGAGGTACACATGCTTTCTCAAGCGGCTTTTAATGCCTTTTTAAAAACATTAGAAGAACCACCAGCACATGCTATTTTTATTTTAGCAACTACCGAAAAGCATAAAATAATTCCGACTATTTTATCTCGTTGTCAAATTTTTGATTTTAAACGAATCGGGGTTTTAGATGCTAAAAATTACTTAAAAAAAATAGCCAAAAAAGAAGGGATCGCTGCGGATGATGATGCCTTACACATCATTGCTCAAAAAGCAGATGGCGCCATGAGAGATGCTCTTTCTATTTTTGATAGAGTGGTTAGTTTTTCGGGTAAAAAAATTACAAGAGAAGATGTTACACAAAACCTAAATGTGTTAGATTACGAAACGTATTTTAACATGACGGATTTGCTACTAGCCAATAAAATACCAGAAATTTTAGTCGCTTTTAACAACATTCTTACAAAAGGTTTTGAAGGACATCACTTTATAAATGGATTGGCTTCTCACTTTAGAGATTTACTGGTGGCTAAAGACAAAGTAACCATCGATTTGTTAGAAGTTAGTGATTCTGCAAAAAAGAAATACCTACAACAATCTGAATCGGCAAGTTTGCAATTTTTAATTCCCGCAATTAACAAAGCAAATGAGTGTGATTTGAATTACAGAACCAGTAAAAACCAACGGCTACTCGTAGAACTTACTTTAATGCAAATTGCCTCTATCACTTTTGATGGAGAAAAAAAAAAGCCAGCTAATTACATAATTCCTGCTACATTTTTTACTTCACTATCTCCCGTGGCTTCGACTACGCTTAGCCATCAATCTAAAAAAACAGCACCTGCAAAAGAAATTACAAAAGCGGAAGCCCCTCCTCAGAAACTTAAAAAACCTACACTAAATGTTGGTCGAAAAAGAACTTCTTCTTTATCTCTAAAAAGTATTCATCAGAAAAAAGAAGCGGAAAAAAGTAGTGTAGAAGAAAATTATGACAATCATCCAAAAGATACCTTTACAAAAGAAGAGTTAATATCTTTCTGGAAAGAATATCAGCAAAATTTACTACAAAAAGGGAAAAAGAGTATGGCTTCTATTTTAATTGCTGATACCCCAAAACTTCTTAAAAATTTTGTCATTCAGTTTACACTTCCTAATAATTTAATGGGAGAACAATTACAACGAGGAAGAACAGATCTCCTTGGCTTTTTAAGAGAAAAATTGAACAATTATCAGATTTCTCTTGATATAAAAATAAACGAAACGGTCGAAAAAAAGTTTGCCTACACTCCGCAAGAAAAATTTGACAAACTGAAAAAGAAAAACCCATTATTAGAAAAGTTAAAACAGACTTTTCAGTTAGATTTGTAATCTTTTTTTCTACGCTAAACAGACCTCGTATTCGCTTCAATGTCATTTTTTACGCTGTAAATCTTATAAAAAACTTGACTGCCTCAAGTTTTGTGTTCTCATTCATTTCACTATCTTTAGCTTTTTACAAACTAAAACAACTAAATGCCAACAACTACCCTACTTGTCTTTTTAACAGGCTTTTTTATCATTGCTATTGCTGCCAATGAAATTGCTAAATTCTTTCAGAAAATAAAATTTCCGCTCATTACAGGATTGATTATTACGGGAATTATTGCGGGTTCTTCTGTGCTCAATTTTATTACACCAAAAGCTATTGAAAAATTGAATTTTTTGAATGAAATTGCTTTGGCTATTATTGCTTTTTCTGCAGGATCTGAATTGTATTTAAACGATTTACGCAGTAGAATAAAAAGTATAAAGTGGATGACAATTGGGCAATTATTTATCACTTTTATAGTAACTGCTGTTGTTATTTATTTTGTTGCTGACCAAATACCGTTTATGGTTCATTTTTCTTCTAAAGAAAAAATTGCTGTAGCCATTTTATTCGGTACTATCTTTGTTGCACGCTCACCATCATCCGCAATTGCAGTAATTAACGAGATGCGTGCCAATGGTCCTTTTACAAAAACCGTAATGGGGGTTACCGTTGTAAAAGACGTATTGGTAATTATTTTATTTGCTATCAGTTTCTCTATTGCAAAAGCATTTATTAATGGTGATGAAATTGGGTTTCTTTTCCTCGGAATTTTAGCCTTAGAACTCTTAACTTCATTCGGTTTAGGATATGTTTTAGGAAGAATTTTACAAATACCATTCAACTTTAAAATTCCACACCAAATAAAAGCCATACTCATTATCTTATTAGGTTATGGTGTGTATCTTTTTGCGAGTTTTGTAAAAATAAAATCTACCGAATATTTTCATCATGAGTTTGTCATAGAACCGCTTTTAATTTCGATTATTGGTAGTTTTGTATTGACAAATTACAGCAAGCACCGCATCGAATTTTCAGAACTTTTAGAAAAAATTAGCCCAATTATTTACATCGTCTTTTTTACACTAACAGGAGCGTCACTATCATTACAAGTATTATATAGTGTTTTCGGAATTGCCATAGCACTCTTTTTCTTACGATTAGTTACCATGTTTTTTGGAGGTTTATTTGGTGTTTATGCGGCAAAAGACCCAAAAGAATATCGTTTTATTGCGTGGATGCCCTTTTTAACACAAGCAGGTGTAGCGCTAGGTTTAGCAACCATTATTGCGAATGAATTTCCTGGTTGGGGGCACCAGTTTGAGGCTATTGTTATTGCCATTATTGTTATCAATCAATTAATTGGACCTCCGTTATTTAAATGGTCTTTAAATTATGTAAAAGAAAGCCACACTAAGGCTAGCTTACAACAGTTTGACGGAACAAGAGATGCTGTTATTTTTGGAGTAGAAAATCAATCTATGGCATTGGCAAATCAGTTAGAAAAACACAACTGGGAAACTCGTTTGGTTTGTTTAGAAGGCATTGATTATTCTAACGATGATAATAACAGTGTAATCAGCATCAAAGAAATTTCTCTATATTGTTTAGGGCAGTTGCAGTTAGAAAAAACCGAAGCCATTGTTTTAATGCTTTCTGATGATGAGAATTATAGATTAGCAGAACTTATTTATGAAAACATTGGTACTGCCAATGTAATTGTTCGTTTAAATAATAGAAATAATTTTGAAAAATTCCATCAATTAGGTTCTTTAATTATTGAACCTGCTACAGCAATAGTAAGTTTATTAGATCATTTTGTACGTTCACCAAATGCCACATCACTCCTACTTGGTATGGATGAAGGGCAAGATACTATGGATATTGAAATTCGAAACAACGATATTCACGGAATGCGTTTAAGAGATTTACGTTTGCCTTCTGATATTTTAGTTTTATCGGTAAGAAGAAAAGGACAATTATTAGTTTCTCACGGATATACTCGTTTGCGAATAGGTGATACCATGACACTTATTGGTTCTGAAAAAAGTTTAGAAGCTTTAAAATTTAAGTTTGATACTTAGTACTTTACTCAAAATCTAAATCGAGTACATTAAAGTTATTTGCGGCTTTTACTAACAGAGTTGATCCAATGGTTTCAAAAAGTTGGTTTGTGCTTAAAATAAATGCTGCTTGTTTTTCTATCTTATAATTTGGTATCCCTACCAAAGTTAAATCGGTTTTAGCTGAATATTGGGCAATAATATCGTAAAACGCAATTTGTTCTACCGCATTATTAACAATTTCAATTGTCACATTTACGCGTAAATTTTCTACAAGATTTGCTATTTTAGACTGCACAATTTCTTTCTTCACATTGTTATTGTTTACAAACAATACTCTAATTTTTACATCATCCCATTTTGGAGATTCAATAATAAAACGAGCTATATTCAGCATCATTTCTGCGTTTTTACTATCCGTTTCTCGCCACCAAAAGTCTACCGTTTCATAATTACCAAATTTTGTATGTTTATCGAAATCTAGGTATAATAAATTATAATCTAAATACAATAGCGTTTCTGTCATTTTAGCATATTCGGTAGAATTTTCTAATCCTTTTGGCCAACCCATCATTACAGTATTAGGTTCTACACCAGAAAATCCGAAGGCAGAAGCAATGGTTGTAATACCGTTGTAAATGTTACTCACCTTTATTTGACGTCCGAAGATACCTAGTTTTTTAAAGGCATCATCTTTTACAATTTGCTCTGTTTTTTTTAGTGGTTTTATACCTTCTCTATCTAGAATTAAATTAAAATTTGTAACCACTCCTGTTCTTCCCGAAACGGTATCAGCTAATTCTAATAAATAAGGTTGATGCGCACTCCGCCCACTAAATAAAATAACATTCGGACTCCAGATTGGGTTCTCTTCTTCTGCATTATCTAGTCTTTTCAATCCTTTTTTTACCACATTACCCCATACACTTTGCCAAACATCATTAGACTGCAATTTTACTTCCTTACGTTGCAACCAGAAATATAGCAAACCTACAACTGCAAAAGCACCAAACATGGCAATCATATCTAACTTAAACATTACCGCAAACGAAGCAATAAAACCGAGTAAACCAATCCACCGTTTTATTTTAAAACTTGGTTGAAAATCTGGGTTTGCCCAACTTTCTAAGAAAAATGAAATATTTATAAATCCGTAAGCTGTTAAATAAAACATAGAAACTACGCGTGCAATAACATCTAATTCTCCTATTAAAATTCCTGCTTCTGCAATGATAAAAACTAAAAATAATGCATTGATTGGTTCGTTATTTTCACCTCTTCCTTTTGCGAAAATTTTCGGAGTTACTTTGTCTAAAGACATAGCTTGTAATATTCTTGGACCTCCCAAAATTCCTCCTAATGCTGATGATAATGTTGCTCCCCAAATACCTGCGACTACTGCTGGAGCAAATAAAGAAATTTTCATTAAAACATTATAATCAGTTTTTAAAACATCCGAATTAATACTGTACGCCATAAAAATTGCCAAAATAATATACACCAACAAACCAACACCAATTGCCGCCAATGTACCCTTCGGAATCGATTTTTTAGGATCTTCTAAATCGCCACTCATAGCAATACCCGCTGTAAAACCTGTTACTGCAGGGAAAAATATGGCAAAAACCGTTTCCATAGGTACGGATTTTTTATCAGCAAACATTTGTACTGTATGCGGCACAAAATCCGAAGTACCAAAAAAGATAGCTATCAAAGAAATAATAATTGCCGCCAAAATAAAAAATTGTGCTTTTAAAGCTACAGATGTACTTATCAATGCTAATACGGTTATTGATATCAACGCAATTGTACCTGTAATTCTAAAATCGTTTACAGACATTCCGAAGCCAAAATAGCTATTAAAACTTTCTGCAAAACCAATTAAATATAAAGCGATTGAAAATGCTGTACCCACATATAATGCAATACCGATAGAGCCTCCAATCGGTATTCCCATACTTCTAGAAAGTACATAATAAATTCCGCCAGCACCTATTTTTTTATCCGTAGCTACCGAAGAAACACTTAACCCCGTGGTTATGGCAATTATATGTGCTATTAAAATAATTGCAATAGCTCCAATTAAACCAGCGTTACCTACAACCCATCCTAAACGCATATACATAATTACACCCAAAATGGTTAAGATTGATGGCGTAAAAACACCTGCAAAAGCACCAAATTTATTTTTACTTTCCATACTAATTTACTACTTCGCTAAGATTTACTTTTTTTCCCAAATACATTAATTTAGACCCTTTTTCTATGGGTACGTTTTCTGCATAAGAGGGAATAATACGAATATCTCCTGTCGTGTTTTTTACAAAAACAGGAATCGATTTTATTTCTGAATTTATCTTTTTAAGTAATGACAAATAATGTTCTTTAGATGTAATTTCTACCTCGTTTATTTCTGGATAATCTCTTACCACTTCGCTTAAATTGATAAAATCATCTGTATGAGAAAACAATCCTTTCTTCGGGTTATTATCAGAATTTCGCATTTCTTCGGCAGAAATTAATCGATGTGACCCTTGCTCTCCATACGTTTTAGAAAATTTATGTAAAGCATAACTATTTACCGTAGCACTCCCTGTCAAAGCCATTAGATAGCCGATGTCATTTAATTCTATATTTTCAACCAAATCATCATCATAAATATTGGTTTCTATGGCTTCTAAACCTAATTCTTTTGCTTTGTTGATATGCGTAGGGTTGCTATCTACCAAGACCACTCTTTTCCCATTTTTATGCAAATAAGAAGCTATCATTCTTGCTATTTCTGATGCTCCAATAATTAAAATTCCTTCGGATGATTTTAAAAACACACCGACTATTTTTGCAAATAAACGCGCTGTGGTTGCGTTTAGCAAAACTGTACCCAACACAATCATAAAGACCAACGGAGTTATATATTCCGCTCCTTCTACACCATTCATTGATAATTTTAACCCAAATAAAGATGCGATTCCTGCAGCGACTATTCCTCTAGGACCCACCCAACTTATAAATAATTTTTCGTTGGTTTTTAAAGATGATTTATTGGTGCTTAGAAAAACGCCCATCGGACGTAATATAAAAACAACGGCTGCAAATAATACAACGGTTTTCCAATTATAAATTAGCAGTAACTCATCAATATTAATATTTGCCGAGAGCAATATAAATAACATCGATATCAATAAAATACTTAACGATTCTTTAAAGTATAAAATCTCTTTTAAAACTGTTATTTTCATATTTCCTAACACCATTCCCATAATTACTACTGCTAGCAAACCAGACTCATGTGCAAACAAATCTGACAATACAAAAACTGCCAAAACCAATGCTAAGGTTAATACATTTAACAAATAATGTGGAATCATTTTCCATTTTATTGCGTAAAATAAGGCGTATGCAGCCGTAAATCCGAAGGAAAATCCAATTATAATAATTTTACCAAATTCCATTAAAGCCTCTTGAGTGTAGTTATGAGCATCACCTGTAACAATAAATTCAAACACCAAAACGGAAACTAAAGCTCCTATGGGATCTATGAGAATTCCTTCCCATTTTAGCACCGTAGAAATATCTCTTTTTAGTGGAATATTTCTTAAAATTGGTGCTATTACTGTTGGGCCCGTTACTATGATTAATGCTGAAAAAAGCATTGAAATTTCCCAACTTAAACTAAAAATAAAGTGTACAGCAACTCCTGCTCCTAAAAAAGTGATTAAACTTCCTAGAGTAACCATTTTTAAAATAACAGGACCGACGTTTAACACTTCTTCTTTTTTGAGTGTTAGCCCACCTTCAAACAAAATAACACTAATGGCTAACGATACAAAACTGAAGAGTTTTTCTCCTGGAAACAAACCTTCACTTCCATTCCAAATCGGCTCTATCCATTTGGTGCCATCTTCAGAGATTAAGGTAGAAAAAGGACCTACAAACAACCCTATTAAAATTAATGGCAAAATAGCGGGGATTTTAAACCTCCACGCAAACCATTGTGCAATAATTCCTAAAATAACAATTCCACCAAGTTCTAGCATGTACCTCCTTTTTTTTTGAATCAATGCAAATTTAATCAATTTACTTTGATTAATTAAAAATCGGCTACCCTTGAAAGAGAATAGCCAATTTTATAGTACTAACGTGATTATTTTCAATACGTTATTATTTTTAGCGAAAAATTTATTCTACAATTTCTATCCATTTTTTTAGTTCATTTCCTTCTTCATCTAAAACAGTTAATTGATGTTTCCCTACGGATGGAAACATTTTTATTTCATGAAATTGTTGAGTACTCCCTTTAAAATCAGCATCTAAATACCAAAATACAGTAGATGACACATTTGGATGTACAATTTTAAATATCACAGGATTTATGACTCCATTATAACCTTTGGCTAATGTAATTTTAGCTACCTGTATATTTGGATACACAAATGCCATTTTTTTAGTTTCTATCGTTTTACAATCATTTCTAAAAGGTGGTAATTCCTTATAATCTGCATGTTTATTTTTATAAAAATGAGCCATTAATGGTGGCAATAAAAACCATGTCATTTTGTAAATATTTGACACAGATTCGCAATCAGTATTTACTCGAAAGCGCTTATTATTATCTAATAAAATTTCTTTATGATAAAGACAAGTGTTCCCTTTTTCTGCACTTTTTTGCACTCTTTTGGTAACTTTAGGACAAATTGGTAATGCCAACATACCGCTTTGTGTACATATTTGAGTTTCAATCATGTCTTCAAAAGGGGTTAACAACCATTTAGAAGTTGGTAGTACATCAAAAACATTAAAGAGTAAAGGAGCCGCAGCACCTAAACCTGTTAAATCTGCTCTTCCTTCTCCATCAGAATTCCCTACCCAAACTCCTACAACATAGTTTTTAGTTACCCCTATTGCCCATGCATCTCTATTACCAAAACTTGTACCTGTTTTCCACGCAATTTTTGCAGAGGAATCATAATATTTCCACGCTTGATCTATTTGGGGTCTATTAACATTCGTTAAAATTTCTAAGGTTAAAAAAGCACTTCCAGCATCTAAAATTGGGGCTTCATCTATTATTTTTCCAAAAGACACCTTTTCATCTTCTAAAAAACTCGGGTTTAGGTACTCTTTTTCATAATACTGATGTTTTAACTCTTCAAAATGTGTAACTGTAGCAGACATTGCCGCATAAGTTTTACATAAATCCCATAGACTTGTTTCTGCGCCTCCTAAAATTAAAGATAGCCCATAATAATCTGCTGTTTTATTAATGTGTTTAAAGTGATATTTTTTTAAATCACTTCTAAATTTTTCTAGCCCGTAATATTGTAACATTTTTACTGCTGGCACATTTAAAGAACGTATTAGAGCATCATTTGCTGCTACGGCTCCATCAAAAGATTTGTTGTAATTTTTAGGAGTATATCCTGCTATATTTGTAGGTACATCTGGTATTAATTCTTCTGGCAACAAATTTCCTGACTGTAACATTTCTGCAAATAAAATAGGTTTTAAAACACTTCCTGTACTTCTTGCTGAATGGATATTATTTACATCTTTTTGATGAATTTTATCAGTAGGTGAATTGCCCACATATGCCAAAACTTTTCTTTTTTTTATATCTAATACCAATACTGCCATATTAAAAACTCCGTTTTGTTTTTGTTGCTGATAATGGCGTTTTACCAATTCGTTTACTTTTTCTTGCAAATAAAAATCTATACTTGATTTTATTTTATCTCCACTATTTTTTTTAGCAATTTTATGTACCAAATGATTGGCAATAGTAGGTAACGGATATGGTTTTTTAGGTAACGGCTCTTCTAGAGCTAAAACATAAGTAATACTATCAATAACTTTTGATTGATAGAGTTTTTTAAGTAAACGATTTCGCTTTTTAGCTAGTTTTTTTTGATTTTTTCCTGGATAGATTAATGAGGGAGTATTAGGTAACACTGCTAACATAGCACTTTCTGCCCAAGAAAGTTGTGCTGGTTGTAAACCAAAATAACGCCATGAAGCCATTTCTAATCCTACAACGTTCCCTCCAAAAGGAGCATTAGAAACATACATTTTTAAGATCTCTTCTTTTGACATTCTAAACTCTAACCTTGTTGCCAAAAGGAGTTCTTTTAACTTTTCTACATAACTTCTTTTCAGGCCTTTTCTAGATAATCTTATTACTTGTTGTGTAATAGTACTACCCCCCCCAACTACTTTTTTTGCTTTGATGTTTTTTACCAAAGCTTTACCCATAGATATCGGGTTAAAACCAAAATGTTGATAAAAATAAGCGTCTTCAAACTGCAAAATAGCTTGTTCAAATTTATACGGAATCTTTACTGTTTTAGGAAATCGCCATTGACCATCTTTAGCGATTATTGCCCCCAACAATTCTCCGTTTTTTGCCGTAACTACTGTTGAGGTTGGCTGAGTAAACAATTCAGCTGGTAAACAAAAATAATACCACACTGCTAGTATAGCAATAAGTATTTTTTTTTTATGCTGCATTACTTTTTTCATTTTAAAAAGAAAAATCATTAAATTACTACACAAAGGCTACAAAGGCTATTCCGTTTGGTATTTTCTACGTTTTAGAATACGGTATATTATAAGATTGCCTCATTATTTTCCCCTCTTTCATCGCAATAACAATCTAAAACAACCTACCAAATACTGAACATTACTTTACTACACGCACCCATTTACCAACAGTTCTAACAAAATAATTATTATCATACATCGCTTCGCATTGTGTACCTGGTAAATAATAGTTTCCTAAATAAGAAGCATTTAATTGTACCGTAAATCGTTTTGTTTCGTTACTTTTTAATGTAAAATAATAGTTTATTCTATCATCTTTAATATCAGTAAAATCAACTTTTGCAGTATTGGTACTTCCATAATCTGTAAAGCGAGTATTGATAATTTCCCATCCTGAAGGTAAATAATATGTTAATGCAACATTTTTTACTGTTTTTTTAGGATTTCTAATCACTATTTCTGCCACAAAATTTGTTCCTTGCGATAATTCATTTGGATTGATAATTTCACCTTTTTTGGTTTTGTACACAACTTTAGCTATTAGATTTCTTTGTTCTGCCATTTCATTCCCTACAGGTAAAATTCCTTTCGTATAAACACGCACATACATTTGCCCTTTATTTTTATTGGTAAGCGTTAATGTGTTCTTTTTAGAGATGTTTGCCAACTCTCTTTCTGCCATCGTTTTATTGCTTTCTATCACAATTTTTTTACCATTGATAGTATAAGAAGCGTTGATTCCTGCATTTTCTCCACTTTGTTTTATATAGTTAGCCATCGCAATTAAACAATAAGCAGTAGTTTGTGTACTCATCCATCTATCACTCGATAATTTTTTAGCAATATCTCTTGCCAACGTAAATGTTTTTGTGGGTTGATTGATTAATAAATAGGTTTCTAATGCCATTGCATTGTTTCGGTCTTCAGAACCATATCCTTCATAATAATATCTTTTTTGAGTCGGATTTATCAAAGTTTTAAGAATGCTTTTTGCTATCGTTTTTTTTCCGATAATTGCATATCCTGCTGCCAAACGCAACTTAGATTGATCTGAAATACCTACAGTTTCTCGCAAACGATTCATCGAAGCCAAATCTGCTTTATTCGCTATACATAAAGTATACAATCGATAAGCCTGACGAACATCATTTTTAGAGTACTTATCTGAATTAAATCGCCATTTTTTTGATATCCTTTTTTGATAATCAACCCAATTTGACTTAAATCCAATAGGCAACGAATAGCCTTTTTTTTCTGCTTCTAACATAAAATGGCCTGCGTATGATGTACCCCAATCACTCATATAACTACCTCCTTGCCAATAAGACAAACCTCCGTTACTTCTTTGAAAATTAGACAATCTAGTAATTGCTGCTTTTATATTTCTTTCTACCGATATTTTTTTCTTAGTCGATAATTCAAAAATATCATTCAAAAATAATTGCGGAAACGCACTTGAGGTTGTTTGTTCTACACAACCGTGTGGATATTGAATTAAATACTCTAATCGCTTAGAAAAATTGATGGGTGGCAACGTAGAAAACGCTACAGAAATTTCATTAGTTCCTTTGGACCCAAAAGTTTCTAATGATAGGGTTCTATTTTCATTGGCTTGTAGTAATACTTCGGTTACTTTGGTCGTTATCGGATTTGGATTTATTACATCTATTTCTACTTCATAAGATGCTTTTTCTCCATGACCATTGGCATTTATTTTTACTTTTCCAATACCTTTAAAATCATTAATTTCTAAATCAAAATACACCATTTTTTCATCTGGATTCTTAAAATGTACCGTTTTTGTACGTTCTCCAACAATTTTAAATGCCTTATTAGGTTGTAAAGTTACTGTTACATTTTTAATATTTTTCTTCATAGTAAATACCGTAACAGGTAAGGTTACTTTTTCTTTGGGTGTTATTTTTCTTGGCAAAGAAGCTAAAATCATAATGGGTTTCCTAACGGGCACTGTCTTTTCTGTACTTCCGTAAGCATCTGTTTCTGTATGAGTTGCAACCACCATTGCTCTTACAGAACCAATATATTTTGGTATGTGGAGTTGGTGTTTTTTATGTTCTCCTTTTTTTAATGTAAAAGGTCCTAAATAACGCACCATTGGCACAAATCTATTGGCTTTTTTATTTTTACTTCCTGCTTCTGCTTCGTCTCCGCCAATACTCAAAATTTGATTAATTTTACCTCCATACGCTCCAATAACATCATCAAAAACATCCCATGTTTTTACTCCTAATGATTGTTTTGCATAAAAAATATTCCACGGATTTGGTGTTTTAAATCGTGTTAAATCTAACAAACCTTCATCTACCACTGCAATTGTATACGTCATAGGTTTATTGTTTTTTTCTGATACAATAATTTCTGAAGTAGTTTCTGGCCTTAACTCATCCTTCATTTTTAACACAGGTTCTAACACCGTTAAAGGGTTTTTAACCAATACTGATGTGGTACCATACATTCTAATAGGCAAATTATTTTTGATGTTGGCATGTTTTTGTAATAAAGAAATATTTACAAAAATATTAGGGGTGTATGTTTCTAAAATAGGGAAACTAAACTTTGTTTGTCCTTTTGTAGTTTCTACCCAAAAATGATCTAATACTTCACTCCCATTTTCAATAGTTATTAAAGCTCTTCCTTCTTCTGTAGATTGAAAAATTACTGTCGCTTTTTCATTAACATTGTAGCTTTCTTTATCCGTAGAAAAAACCAACATAGAGGCTGTAGAAGCATTGTTATTTTTCTTTTTATTAGACCATGCTGGCCAATCGAAATAGACAACATTACCTGTTGCATGTTTATATAAATTATCTGAAACTACCACTAAATATCTACCCCAATCTCTTTCATCTACCTTTAAAGAAAAAGACCCTTTACCATTTCTTTTTGTATGGATAGTAAGTTCTTTATACGGTTCGTGATAATTACCTCCGTCATAACTAGAAAGGTTTTCTGATGATGTTCTCCACCACCAGCTCCAAGACAATTTATACACCTTTACCTTTAGGTTTTTAACTGCAATTGGCTTTCCTTGCTCATTTACTGTAGCTACCTGAAAACGATATGACTGATCTGTATGCAAGTAATTTTTAGATTGTTTTTCTTTCGGGGTTAACAAACCAACATACCGTTTGTATGGCGATACTTTTTTAGAAAAAACATCTGTACTAAAATCTCCTCCATTTTCATACACTTTAGTAATAAAAGAGGCTTTTAACATACCTGCGGCTTTGTTTTTAAATGATGGATGCACGCTAAACCCTATTGTACCATTGTCTGATAGTTTTCCTTTAAAAATAGGATACTCTTTGGTATTAAAATGACGTGTAGGATTGTCGAAATTATAATTAGAAAACTTTTTAAAACTTGTTTTTGTTTGTCTAAACTTTCCTTGAATATCAATTTTTAAATTTCTAGCAATGGCTCCATGCAACCATAAAACAGCTACTTTAGCTTTCGATTTTTTTGTTGATAACAACAACTCATCATCAAAATGCACTTTTATTTTTAAACGATTGGGTTTTATCGTTTCAACCTTTAGTAGTTTATAAAAAACAGCTCCTCCAACGCTTACTCTCACATTCCAGTTTCCAGTTAAATCATCTGTATTGGTTTTGGTGGTAAACGGATATACATTTGTGCTACTTTTAGATAAAACTTTACGCGCTACTATTTTACCCTCTGGGTTGATAAGTTCAAATTTTATAGGATGATTTTTTGGCAAAGGATTCTCATTATCATTCAATACAAAAGTTAAAAATAGATTGTCTCCAGGTCTCCAAACCCCACGTTCTCCATAAATAAAACCTTTTAACCCTTTTTGTAATTTCAATCCAGAAACATCAAAATTACTCATTAACAACGCCTTAGCATCATCTATTCTAACATATGTAGTATTTTTATCTTTGCTAATAACTGCAAAAAAGGCCTCGTCCGTAGTTTTAAAAATAGCCACACCTTCACTATTTGTGGCTATGGTACTAATAGCTTGCTGTTGTAAATTGTAAATAACTACTTTGGCATTCGCAACAGGTAAGGTGGTTAGCAGATTGGTTACTGCAACAAATACTTTGTTATTTTCTCCTTTTTTTAAAATTACTCCCAAATTGGTCGCTAATAAATTGGTGCTTATTTTTTTGTTTGAATAGTAGGATTTTTTACAAGGATTATTTCTATCTCTCCATCTAAAATCCCTATCATAATCGTAATAATAACCTATTGAATTATATCCTTTTGTATTGATTTTTTTTTCTCCAAAAACAATACTCCCCTCATCATTTTCATCTTCACATTCATAAAAAGCATATTCTTTTTTTATTGATAATTCCATACGATACATCGCACCTAAATCTGGCTGTATTAAAGTAGCAATATCTACCGCAAAGGCATTGGTTTTTGTTAGATTTAACCCCTTGTTTTGTAAATTAACCGTATATTTTTTGATAGGTCTCCCAACATTACGAAGATTGTTATGAGTATTTAGCGTATTATTTTGTAAGAATTGCAAAATATTATCTTTGTAAATCTTGTAAATAGTTACATCTACTGCTTTTAAACTTACTGCCCTAAAATTAATTTTTAAATTTTTAGAATCTGGTAAGATTACCCCACTCTGCAAAAAATTAATAGAAGGTTTTGGCTGTTGAAAACTTACAGTTTGAGTAATATCTTCTTTTAATTTAAAGCCTTCTTCATTTTTAATTCCACTATAAATAGTTAATTTTTGCGTTCCTTTTTTATACAACGAAGGATAAATCGTTAATCTGTTTTTTTGAATAGTATAGGTATATTTAGTCGTTTTCGCATCATTCTTAAAAGCAAACATTCCTTTTAAGTTTTGTTTTTTATCTAACACATCAGAAAAAGTAATTTCTATTTGTTGTTTTGTACCATTCACTACATTTACATCTATTACCATAAAATTATTTTTTCCAATAATTTTTATGGTTTTCTGCCCTTTTGTTTTTGAGAAAATAGCCATCCCATCCCAATGTAATTCTATACGACTATCTTCATTAAAACGCTGAATACTATCTATTTTAAACGGAATTTTAGTTGCATATTTTTCAGGCATCTCAAACTGAATGGATAATTTTCTATCTTTTTGATTCGCTTGTAACAATTGAGTCACTTCATCCTTAGAAACTACATCATTTAACTGAATCTCTCCTTCTAAAAATTGCCAATTTTTATCATATGCCTGCTGATGAAATGTAGTAACCGAAAATTGTGGCTTAATAGTTTTTAGTTGAAATGTAAAATCTTTTAAATCTTTTGAGATATTTTTTATCAACTTAGAAATATGAACTTTTACCGTATATACGGTATTAGAAGCTAATTTTTCTGACGGAATAAAAGAAAGAACTTTCCCTTTTAAAACGACACTTCCTTTTAACTTCGGATTAATTTCAAAAACGGCATCAGTAACTTTATCTACAGAAAGTTTTTCTTTAAAAGCTAATGAAATAGGCGATGTTGAAGAAACTATTTGAGGCGGAAAACTTTCAATAAAAGGTAAATAATCATTCTTATTAGAGAGCGTATTTGAGGTTTTTGCACAAGATAGCATCAATAAAAATGAGACTAAAAAGATTTTAAATAATTGAGATTTCATAGATAATCATTTTTAAAAGAGTTATTCCTTTTCAAAAATAAGAAATTTTACTTTTGCAACGTAGAAAAGACTATTTTTAATATCCTTAAAATTAAAAATAACTGTAAATTTGTGTTAAAATTTAATTATAATGTTTGGACTCAAATTCGAAACTGAAACTTCTTGGGCAGAAATTGCCAAAGACAACTTACAGCAAATTTTAACAGACCATGCGTTTGCAGAACAGAAAGCAGCATCAAACGCTGTATCAATCATTATTAACTATTCCGAAGAAACCGAATTGGTGGCTGCAATGAGCGATATTGCTATTGAAGAAATGGAGCATTTTAGAATGGTACATACATTAATGGTTGCTCGAGGTATGGTTTTAGGACGTGAACAGCGAAATGATTATGCTAAAAATTTACAAGGTTTTTTTCCGAAAACAAAAGACAGAACTGATGCTTTGATTCAACGGTTATTAGTTGCGGCAATGATTGAAGCGAGAAGTTGCGAGCGTTTTAAAGTTTTTTCAGACAACATGGAAGATAAAGAATTATCTGATTTTTATAATGAATTGATGATTTCTGAAGCCAATCATTATGTTTTGTTTTTAGGGTTTGCACGCAAATACCAAGATAAAGAAATTGTAAATAAAAAATGGAATGCTTTATTATCTTTTGAAGCTGAAATGATGAAAAATAGAGGGACCGAAGCAAGAGTACATGGGTAGAAACCCCTTTGTCCTTTTCGGGTATTTCTACGAAGGAGAAATATTTTGTTTGAAATTTCTCATTTAAAATTTGTTCAAAAAAAGTCTTAAAAATTTAAGCCCTAATAATTTTATCAACCAAAAAAATGTTTAGCAAAGAAGAATCTGCACAATTACGAAAAGAATTCTGGACAAGTTTCGGAAAATCGTTTCCTAGAAAATGGTTGTTGTACAATACTAAAATAAAAGGTTTTGCTTTTAAATTTTTGGCTGATAGAAAAAATGCTGCGGTTTGTTTAGATATTGAACATCCTGAAGAAATATACAACGCCCTTTTATACGACCAAATGTTATCTTTAAAAGTATTGTTAGAAACAGAAATGCCCGAAGTAATTTATAACGCAACTTTTGAACTTGATAACGGTAAAATTATTCATAGAATTTATGTTCCGTTTGAAAAAAAATTTAGCATTCATAATAAAAATACTTGGAGAGATTGTTTTGAGTTTTTTACAGAAACAATGCCAAAGTTTGAACTATTCTTTTACGAATACGAAGATTTTATTAAACAGGCTATTGATTGATTAAAGTAAAAAATCGTCCTAAAAAGAACGATTTTAATTCAAAATAGCATACAAATTAGATACTCAATTGTCTATTTTGTTACATTTTACAGGGTTTATAACTAAATTAACTCCTTATATTTGCAGGATAAAACAAGTAATTTGACAACAACTTTTAACGATACTATTATTGCATTGGCAACTCCTTCTGGCGTTGGAGCAATTGCTGTAATTCGCCTTTCGGGTAATGATGCCATTACAATTGTTGATACACATTTTAAAGCTATCAACAAGAAAAAATCGCTTAAAAAACAAGTATCTCATAGCATTCATTTAGGGCATATTATTAATGATAACAATATTTTAGATGAAGTATTAGTGTCTGTCTTTAAAAACCCTCGTTCTTATACTGGCGAAAATGTTGTAGAAATTTCTTGCCACGGATCTCGTTTTATTCAACAAGAAATTATTCAATTATTCTTACAAAAAGGTTGTAGAATGGCTGATAATGGTGAGTTTACCATGCGAGCATTTTTAAATGGAAAAATGGATTTAAGTCAAGCCGAAGCTGTGGCAGATGTGATTGCTTCAAACTCATCCGCTTCACATCAAATGGCTATCCAACAAATGCGTGGAGGTATTACCAACGAATTGAAAGAGTTGCGTATTCAATTACTAGATTTTGCCGCGTTGATAGAGTTAGAACTCGATTTTTCTGGTGAAGATGTAGAATTTGCTGATAGAACCAAATTTATAGCGTTGGTAAATAAAACGTCTACAATATTAAAACGATTAATTGATTCTTTTGCCTTTGGAAATGCGATGAAAAACGGAATTCCTGTGGCAATTATTGGAGAGCCAAACGTAGGAAAATCAACCCTGTTAAACACTTTATTAAACGAAGAGAAAGCGATTGTTTCTGAAATTGCAGGAACTACACGAGACGCTATTGAAGACGAAGTAATTATTGATGGAGTTGCTTTTCGATTTATAGATACCGCCGGAATTAGAGATACCGAAGATGTGGTAGAAAATATCGGGATACAAAAAGCTTATGAAAAAGCTGAAAAGGCACAGTTAATTTTATTTCTTACCGACAGAAAAGATGTTGAAAATTTAAAACTCAAAATTCAACAGATAGCCACCAAATATCCTTCTAAAAGAATCCTTACCGTTGTTAATAAAATAGATTTATTATCAGAAAATGAAATCCGAGATTTAAAACTGAAAATTCAACAGATATTATTTATTTCTGCCAAAGAAAAAACAGGTATCGATGCTTTAAAACAAGAACTTAACTCTTTAGTAAATATAGGGGCACTAAGTAATAACGAAACTATTGTTACCAATTCTCGTCATTTTGAAGCCTTAAACAATGCCTTACTTGCCATTACATCTGTAAAAACCGGAATAGAACTCGGTATTTCTACCGATTTATTTTCTATTGACATTAGAGAATGCTTACGTCACCTTGGTAATATTACTGGAGAATACGATGTTGATAAGGATATTTTAGGTCACATTTTTGGTAATTTTTGTATCGGGAAGTAAATTTAAATTCATTTTCTTTTATCCAAAGGTTACGTTTTCTCCGATTATAAACAGAACATTCAATTCTTGATGATAACTGATTGGGTAATAATCCATTTTACAGGGAGCCTATCCCGTTTATGAAGAGAGTAAATCATAAAAAAACCCGAAGCATACACTTCGGGTTAAAAAAACATAAGAGTAATTGAACTCTAAAAAATTAGAAAAATTTATGTCTACTAATTTTTAAGAATCTTTTTGATAGCTATTTTCCCACTTATAGAAGTTATTTTGACTATATATATTCCGTTAGAAATAGCACTAATGTCAATTTCTTTAGTAGTAAATCTCTTAATTACTTTTCCTTGTAAGTTATACAACTCAATGGTTTTAATTGCTTCTTGTAAATCAAAAATTACATTTCCTTTTGTTGGATTTGGGTACATTTTTAACCCTTGAATTTTATCTACATCATCGATACCTAATGTTGATTCAAACTCTACAATCACTGTTTTATCCGCATCCATAGTAATTTGCACAGTGTTTGTTGCCCCAGCAGTTATGGCACCAGTCCATTCTTTTACGACAGAATTTGCACCAGGCGCAGCGGTTAATACAACTACATCTCCATGGTTATACGTAGTTCCTGATATAGGTGTTACTGTACCTGTTCCAATAATGGTAATAGTTAATACTCTTTGTATTAAACTAAAAGTAGCAGTAACTGATTTATCTGTATCCATGGTAATGTTAACAGAATTTGTAGCTCCACTTGCATCTCCAGACCAACCATCAAATTGATAACCCGTAGCTGGTGTTGCGGTTAAACCTACAACAGTTCCATCATCATAAGTTCCATTTGTTGGGTTTGGATTTGTGGTTACTGTTCCGTTTGATGCATTAATTGTTAATGTACGTTGTACAATTGGTATTAAACTAAAAGTAGCAGTAACTGATTTATCTGCATCCATGGTAATGTTAACAGAATTTGTAGCTCCACTTGCATCTCCAGACCAACCA
>CAZZNK010000006.1:0-15951 GCA_964655585.1 uncultured Flavobacteriaceae bacterium | reverse complement strand
CTGGTGTTGCGGTTAAACCTACAACAGTTCCATCATCATAAGTTCCATTTGTTGGATCTGGATTGGTGGTTACTGTTCCGTTTGATGCATTAATTGTTAAAGTTCTGTCAACTGGTACAGAAGACCCAAATTCATACCCCCCCATATCTACTGTAGTATTAAATACACGTAGATTCCCTACTAAATCTGTAGTAATTCCTGATGGTATTTTACTATTATCTCCACTGTCTTTTGCTGGAGAACTTGTTTGTAATGTAAAATCTGTGATACTTGTAAATAATGGATCTGCATTGCTTGTATTTGTAATTGAAGATATTGAAGAATCATTAAAACTTGCTTCATCTATTGAATTATATATATTTACAGAAGTTGCAGGTAAGTTATACAAATCTGTAATGGCTCTAGTAGCAACATTTCCTATTGTTCTATTGTTCCAAAATATAGAATTTGCAATGCTTGCATTTAAAGTACCGCTTACACCCGATGTTTTACTTATAGCAAATACCGAATGTGCAGTAGCAGTTACTGACTTGGTACCTTTATCTATATTATTTACCAAGGTATTGTTTGTGAAATTTAAATTTGTATCAGAAGCATCCCCAAGCATTCTAATCCAACCTGCACTAGCACTTATACCTTTAGCTGATGTATTATTTAAATCAGTTGTAATATTTTTATCGAATAAGGTATTTACGATTGTAATATCTACATTGGTATTGCTTCTTACATAACTATAAATACCTGTACCCCAACGCGACATATTATTTATAAATTGGCAATTTTCTATGATTAACTTTCCTCTTGTACCTGAAATATTATTTAAGTCAAACTCTGCCAATAAACCAGCACTTGAATTTCTGGAAACATTATCTTTTATAGTACAATTATTCAGTGTTAGTTTTGCTATTGTTTTATGTTTTAAAATAGCGCCTCCTGCTTCTGATGAACCTAAGTTATTATGTGCATCACTAATAGTTAAACCATTTAATAATAAATTATTCCCTGTTGATGTAACATTAATTACATGATAACTATTATCTGTATTACGAGTACTATTACTATAATTAGCAGGAAAATCGGTAACATTTACGTCATTACCTGCTAAATCACCAGATAAAATAGTTTCGTTTGCTCCAATAACTCTTTGAGCAATATTTGTTTCTGTCCCTGTAAAACCGCCATAAATTTTTAATCCTGATTTTGAAATATTATAATAAGAGTTTCTACTTGAAGTGTGTGGTTTATAAGTACCAGAAGCTATCCAAATTTCATCATCATTATTGGCATTGGCTAATGCACTTTGTAAATCGGTATAAGCATCTGTCCAATTAGAACCATCGTTATTACCTGTTGCATTAACATTAACATATGTTGGCGATTTAAATGTTGCTGTTATTACTTTATTAGCATCCATTACTACAGAAATAGTAGGATTTGTACTCACAATATCTCCTGTCCAACCTACAAAGATTGCTCCATAATTTGGTGTTGCAGTAATACTTACTGTTGTGTTTGGTGTGAAAGTACCTGATGCTTGGTTTAATGTTCCAGATCCTTCAATGTTTAATATTAAACCATTATTATTCGGTCCAAAAGAAGACTCAAAAGCACCCATATCTACAGCTCCATTATAAATTCTATCATTTCCTAAGATATCTTTCGTAGTGTTTACAAAAGCATTATCACCAGCGTCTATTGCTGGAGACCCAGATTGTAATGTAAAATCATTTGTGCTATTTGTAAATAATGGGTCTACACTTGTATTATTTAACAACGTTACGCCAGAACAAATAGTACTTAAATCGTCTGCTGTATTATTATTTTTAAAAACAGTTGAATATTGACAAGCTAAAAAACTGGTTGAATTATGATTTCTTGTATATGTTTTAGTTATCGAATTATTCCAAACAATAGTATTGTACATATTAAAATTCGTGTTTCCTTCACCATAAATCAATGCAGGATTCGTTAGCGCTACATCCGTTCCATTATCTATATTATTTGTAATTGTACAGTTTTCTACATAAGCATTCAATACTCTATTTGCTAATGCAAGACCTACAAACGCACCTGCACTAGCTGAAATACCTTTATAACCACTAACATCTGAAGCAAAATTATTATCTATTAGGCTGTTTCTAACATAGGCATTTAAAACAACTGTTGGTCCAGATGTGGTGGTGATATTAAAACCAATACGAAAAGCTGTTCTACCTCTTGCTAGGTTATTTTTAATAATACAATTATCTATGATTGCTGTTTTTTCTGCTCCAGAATCTGGAAACATTGCATAAATAACAGCTTCTTCTCTTACTACATTATTTACAATACTATTATTTCTAAGTTCCATATTATTTACAGAGTTGCGTTTGTAAATACCTGAAGCACTTTTATAAGCACTTGTGTTAGCATGACCACCTGTTATTGTAAACCCATCTATTAAAGTGTTATCACCAGAAATAGTTACCACACGATAAGAGTTCTCTAAACGAGTTGGTTCTGAAATACTTAATGTATTCGTATCGTTTCCTAATAAATCTCCAGATAATGAAGTTACGTTATTAGCAATATCTCTATCCTGTAAGCTTACTTCATTTCCAACAAAACCACCGTATAACTTAACCCCTTCAGATACAGTAATTGTATTTTCTCTTGCACTTACATTTGGGGTATACGTACCTTGTGCAACCCAAATTTCTTGACCATTAGCAACTGCTAAAGCATCATTTAAATCTGTAAATGCATTTGCCCAAGAATCTCCAAATCCGCTTCCTGTAGCCACTTTATTAACATAAAGACGCGTTAAACTATTATAATGTTCTTTATATAATTCAGTAACTTCTACAGCAGATAAATCTCTATTATAGATTCTAATATTATCTATATTATCTGTAAAGGGGTCTGTAGCATTAGATAATGAAATATGATGCGTAAAAGAATTTGTAGCCGTAGATTGATTATTTAAAATGGAAAAAGCTCCACTAGTATACGCAACCCCAGTATCTTGTTGTGTTCCATCTACATATAACCTACTAAAATAACCGTAAGCATTATATCCTGGTCGATCTTGTTTTTTTGCTGTAAAAGTAATATGATGCCAACTATTGTCTGCAATTACAGCAGTTTCAGTCTCAACTACTGCAAATTGACCTCCTCCACTAGATGATTTAGTATATAATTTAATTTTACCATCTACCAATTGTACTTTCCAACCATAAGATCCAAATCCACCAGCACCAAATTGGTCTATTACGGATCTAACAGTAGCATCTATAGTCCCTGTTTTTATCCAAAAACTAACACTTACATTCTGACCTGCTCCACGAGAACCACTTAAAAATGTATCTGTGTTAATATCTAATGCATTATTTGGTTGATGAATGGCATCATTAACAAAAGCATGAGATGTCCCTGTAGCAGCAAAATCGTTTGTTCCAGGGCTTGTATTATTAACTAAACTTCCGTTTGTAAAGAGATATTCTCGAACCAAATCTGATGTTGGTATTTGCGAATAACTAATACTACATATAAATAGTAGCAAGTAAAATATATTTTTTTTCATCATTTTATTAATTATTAATTTATTTTACTGCAAGAATACAATTCGCTTAGATTTATATATCAAAACGTTTTATGAATAGCGAATTAACTTTGTGAATGGTAGCGTTTCATTTTAAAAATTTCATTTTACTTCATAAAAAAAACTCAGTCATTATAACTGAGTTTTTTGAACAAAAAACTGACTAATCACGAAAGTTTAAATACCTACTTCTTTTTAAGAATTATATATTTTTTTATTGATTTAAATACACGAACCCTTTTATCAACTACTAAAACCCTGTTCCAGGATCTTCAGGACTTGCTGCCTGTGCTTTTTGAGGATTTAAAATAAGGTAAGTACCTAATGCAGTTAGCGCTGCATATTTACCATAGTTACCTATTTTCTGTAAAGCTTCTTTTCTGTCTATGTTTTTATCTTTTGTCTTCATTTCTATTGTTTTGGGTTCTAAACTGTAAACTTTTGACTGTTTGTAACCATCTATTGCTTACAAACAGCCATTAAGCTTATTAATTTAATATTACTTTTTTATGTACGTTTCCTTTAACTGTTTGCAATTTTACTAGATACACTCCTGTAGAAATATTTACAGGTAGTTGAATTGTTGCTTTTTGTTGCGCTGTAAAACTTGTACTAAAAACTTCTTTCCCTAAAATATTAAATATTTTAACCGTGTTTTTTCCTTGATTTGGCAATCCTGTTATTGTTAAAGTAGTTTTAGCTGATTTGTAGATGTGAACACTTTTTAAAACAGCTACATTGTCATCAATTCCTAGAGCACTTGATGTTGTATGAATGTAAAAACGACCAACTCCATTTACAGCAGTACTTACTGTAGTTGTGTAATTTGCTTGTGTGGTGTTTAATTGTTTAAATGTATTATTTATTTTATCTTCTAAATACACATTGATACCATTTGGTAAATTTTGTGCAGCTACAGAAAAAGAAAGTGTTGTGTTTTCTGCTGCTTTTACACCTACAGGAATTACCATTGTTTCGTAATTATTGGTTGGTAAACATTGTATTCCAAAAGCAGTGGTATTATTATTAGAAACCAATTGTGTAAATACATTAAACGCTTGCGATTCTCCTGAGAAAATTCCTGCATCATATCCAGGATCTAAACCTACGGTAGCCGTAGAAAAATACTTAACATCGGTACTTTTTTGTGAAGTACCATCAGAAACTAGTAACTCAATAGAAGGAACTACATTTGGAGTTTTTGAAAATATATTTCCTGTTTGATGACTTTGCATTGCTTCTGTAAACTGGAGTGTTCCTCCATTGTCTTTAGACTCTACAAAAAATCCTTGACCAGGTGCAATGTATTTACTTCCTACTGTTGCTTGATTAATAATATCGTACGAACTATTCGCTGCATCCCAAACATACATAGCTACTCTTACAGGGTCTAATTCTGATGCATTTACCGTTAAAAAATTATTAACTGCGTCTGCATTGCTATTTCCATTTAGACTTGCTGTGAAAGGATTACCAACTAAGTTCCATTTATTACCTGTTGCACTACCATCTGTAATTGCCATTGGTATATCTGAAGTATTTAAATTTCCTAAGAAATTGAATACTCCTGCAATGTTTCTTTTAATTGAATATCCTTTTGCATTTGTAAAATAACCTGCACTACTTATGTTAGCATTAGTGAAATATACATATCTGTTAGAAGCTAAAGCATTATTATAAGGTGCAATGGCATATTTAGGATTATTAAAAGCTAAGTTACCTTGTAAAGTTGTAATATTTACACCAGTTACTGGTGCTGCTAATAAATGCCAATTGGCTGATACATATCTATTATAACTTATATTCTCTGTTCCTAATTGACTTCCTTTTACAATTAAAGAACCATTAGAGGTTGCATCAGAATTAATAACAAGATTTCCGTTTTGAGTTATATTGCCTTCAATAGTAATACTTTGCCCACTATTTACGATTACACTAGCTCCTGTTTGAATTTCTAAGTTTTCTGTTGTCGCGGCTACATTAATTATTGGTTGATTTGTTACATTAGTTATAATTGTGTTAGTTGTAGCAGTTGGAATACCATTATCCCAGTTAGTAACTGTATTCCAATCTGTATCCGTTGCTCCTGTCCAAGTTGTAATTATTGGAGTAGTTGCTACAACATTAATAACAAAAGATTGCGGTGTAGTTACTACACCATCATTTACATTTAATGTCACATTATGTGTACCTGTACTAGCAGGAGCTACACCTGTTAAACTAGTGTTCGTTGCTATTTTACGTATAGTATGCGAATTAGCATCTGTTATATAAAAATTACCGTTTCTGTCTAAAGTTATATCCGACGCACCATTAAAAGTAGCGCTTAAAGGAGCTCCATCTCCAGAACCATTTGCTCCTGTACCTGCAAATGTAGAAACCATACCGGCAGGAGTTATTTTACGAATTCTACGACCACCATTTTCAGCTACATATAAATTTCCTTTTCCATCAATAGTAATTCCACTTGCCTGATTAAATTGAGCAGTAGCAACAACACCATCAAAAAAACCGGCAGTACTTCCTGTAATAGTACTTACAATTCCTTCAGCAGTTATTTTACGTATTTTATTATCTCCTGTAACATATAAATTATCATTTTTATCTATGGTTAATCTAACAGGAATAATAACTGCTAATTCTCCTACACCATCGGTAGAAGCAGAAAGACCTGAACCTGCAAAAGTGGTTACTACACCTGCTGGGGATACTTTACGTATTCTTCTGTTTCCTGAATCGCAAACAAATACATTACCATTAGAATCTATTACTAAACCATTTATACTTTTAAACCTAGCATTAGTTCCTGTAGCATTAGTATATCCAAATGCGTTATTTACTCCACCTCCTGCAAGTGTAGTTACTACTCCTAATGAAGTTATTTTACGTATTTTATGGTTTAAAGCATCCGCTACATATATATTATCTTGGTTATCTATCGCTAAATTATTAGGGAAATTAAACCTTGCTGCTGCCCCTGTTCCATCTGTGTGACCCGTAGCACCTGGTACACCAGCAAAAGTAGAAACTACTCCTTCTGGGGTTATTTTAAGTATAGTACTTCTGTAATAATTAGCCACATAAATATTTCCTTGGCTATCTACTACAATACCGTTTGGGTTGTCAAAAGTTGTTGTATTTCCTACAGTACCTGCAAAAGTACTAACTGTTGTACTATTATTAAACGTTAACCACGAAGGTACTATAGGAGCTGTAATCGTTGTTAAGTCAATATTAGCATCACTTGTAGTAACAGTATATGTATAATTAGTGTTCTGTACCACACTGGTTACTGGTGAAGAGGTAAATAACGGAGCAGTATTATTTGCTGTTGCTGTGGTAAAACGCCAAGTGGTTTTATCTGAAATACCTCCAAAATCTGTAATAGCAGCTGCATCTATTTGTACATAATATGTTTTACCAGACTGTAAATTATTACTTGGATTGATATTTATTACACTACCAGAAGCAGTTACATTACTACTTGTTACTGCTAATGTTTCTATTACTGCATCGTTAAAAGCATCATAAATAGTTATGTTTCCTGTATTTGTAGTAATGGCTTTATCAAACCCTATTTCTAAATTACTATGGGGCAATACTCCTGTTTTATTATTAGCAGGAGACATTGCTAATAATACAGGAAGAGCTGTTACTTTTAAAGTAAGATCATCTATAATAGCAAAGTAATTATTTCCTGTAAAAGTAAATTTAACTCTACATTGTGTTAAATTAGCAACTCCAGTTGTATTTGCTATGGTTACATTATCTATAAAGCCTTCTGATTCACTACCCTGTAAAGCTCTATAATCGACAGCTGTTCCCCATGTAGCGCCATCATCCGTAGAAAAAGACACACTTAATTCTGTTATTTGAAAGTTACGATAATATGAATAGAACTTTATATCTAAACTAGTATTTGCATAAGCTGATAAATCTATTCTAGGAGAAATCAGTTCTCCTTTATGATCTGCTAGTGACGCACCATTTCCAGCACCAGTTCCGGCACTAACTAGATAATCAGAATCGAAAATAGCAGCACCGGTACTTCGTGTTGGTGAAGAAATAACAGGCTGACCACTTACCCATTGTCCTTGCGAACGTCCTGTGGTAGTTCTTGTCCAAAACGCATTTCCTGGAGTTACAGCCCCATTATTATCATAAACAGATAAAGCTGTCCAATCTGTAATGGAATAATTTGCTGGAGTTCCTGATTGTATAAAATTATTTTGAAACTGCCCATCTGCAGCTCCTGTTGTTGCTTCTGCTCCCCAAACATTTTGAGCAGTTGAAGTCTGACTAATTAAACACCCGACTATAAATACGTAGAGATATTTTGTGATTTTTTTCATAGATATTTTTAAATTTAATTTATAAAACAAAAGTAGACTGTTAGGTAGCATTAGAAGAAAACACTTTACGAATAGCAAATTGACTTTATAAACGACACTAAAAAACTTGATTTCTTTAAGAAAAACAAAAAAAACCAGTCATTACAACTGAGTTTTTAACATAACAATTTTATAAAAGTAAGCGTACTCTTTAATAAAACGTTTCACGCCTACTTTACCATCTTGTGTATATATTTTTAATAAATACAACCAAAAGATAAATCAGAAACGTTTAGACTAGAGCTAGTGCTCTCTAACATCTTTCTACCCTGAATTGAATACACCTCAACTTTTTCTAAAAACTCTTTCTAACCTGATATTTAGAGTATTCCATACTGGATTTGGATATAATTTAAACTTTTTTAATACTAAATTATCTTCAAGCCCTAAAGATGGCGCTCCAAATTCATAACATCCCATATCTACTGTAGTGTTAAAACACGTTGGTTTCCTACTAAATCTGTGCTTCTAGAAATATAGTTGTTATTTCCTGTATTTAGGTTAACGTTATAAAATTTACTATACAACGTTAATAGTCTGTATTGATTTAAATGTTTATGTTTAGCATAAGAATAGTAGCGATTTTTTTACACACTAACTTTAGGATTAAACAAATACCTTTTTATTTTATCCAATTTAGTGCATATTTTAACGCATCTTCTTTAGTCTGAATATCGGGGTAAACAGGTTCAAAAAGATTCGGGTTACCATTAGCTCCAATGTCATAAGTTGAACTTACATAAATGTAGTTGCCAGAATTTGGAAGAGTAAAACTAATTACTTCTCCAAAATCATTTGTTAATTCGCCTGTAGCCGAACCTATTAAAGTACTTAGTTTATACGTTTTTATAGCATCTGCCAAAAAATTAGCACTAGAAAAAGTGCTAGGACCAATTAGAACACACGTTTTTCCAGTAAAATAATTTTCAGGTTTGATGGGTTGAATTAATTCGTCTTCAAATGATTCTATAATTGATTGATTTTCAGATCGATTATATCTATTCAGAAACTCTTGTCCAAAATTTTCCCCATATACAGGATTGTTTTTATAAGCAATTTTAGCTTCGTAACTAACTTTCCAATATCTACCGCTTGATTGTTGAAAGGGGATTATTGTAATGTAAGATAGTAATAAATTATTTAGTTCTGAATCTCCCCCAGAGTTCTCTCTAATATCGATAATGACTTTATTAATATTTTTCTCCTTAATAATCTTAAATGTGTTTTCTAGGAATTCTTTAAAAACTTCATAATCTGTACAGCTGTTATAGGAAATAAGTCCAACTTCGTCTTCCACGATCTCAATAATCTGTACAGCTGTTATAGGAAATAAGTCCAACTTCGTCTTCCACGATCTCAAAAATGTAATTCTCTTTTTGCTGATCTTGACTGATAAATGTATTTAATTTAGAGACATCCAGTCCTGCTGTTTCAAATTCTTTTTTAGTATCAGAAAATTCGATATAATAAGGAGCTGAAATCATATTTGTGAAAAATAAATACAAAGGAAAAACTTTTTCACAAGTAACGTTTTTGAAGGATTCAATACCACCGATATAACTCATACATTCTCTGTATAGGTCAACTACTCTTATTCCATTTATGGATTTAATAAATGTGCCTTTTTTTATATCTTTAGTAGTAGAACGTGTCACGATTAAGTATTGGTTATCATTTGATAATTTGCCAGTAAAAGGAATGAATTTATACAACATTAATTCAGGAAACAGGTTCTTGTTTTGCCAGTCCATAGCGGTATGTCCGCCACTCATTTGTGCAGCTAGTTTCATTCCTGTGGTTACAAATTTTTTAAATAAAATTGAATCTTTGCCAAATTTATTTAACAACTCATTTTTATTTTGGTCGAATTGCTCTTTTTCTATACTAAAATATGGATTGTAGTGTACTTTTTCTATGGTTTTAATCATATAATTAATATCTACTATCGCTTTTTCAGTTGAAATATATGCTTTGTTTTGACTAACTCCAGCTATTGTTATTAAAGTAAAAATAATACTTATAAATATTGATTTCATACTATCTGTTTTTTAATTGGTACTAAAAAAAAAACCAATTTTTAGTAAAATTTTAAGACTTAAAATTATTCAGAGATTTTTATAATAAACTCTTTTATTTTCTGCTGGGTCATCACATTTACTTTCGCTTTGTTTTTGCTATAAAAATTACTGAATGAAAAATCTGTCCATTCTGCATCTTTTTTAGTTGCTGGCATTATCATTACAAAACTTTCGCTATCATAAGTAATCATTGTTAGTCCTATCGCGTTAAAAAAAACAGGCACTCCTAATTCTTTACTATCTCCTTTTTGATACTTATAGATTGCTGGCATACATTTTCCACACGCTGCAATAGCCAATACTTTTCCACCAGCAAACACTCCATATTGAAAAATTTTTGTCTTAGTTTGTTTGTTACCAATACCACGTTCTGCTACTAATAAATGATAGGTTCCGTTAATGGCTTCTGTAGGCATTTCTTTCTGTGAAAAAAGTAAATAAGGTGTAAGGAGTACAATAAAATAAGTTAAAAGCGTTTTCATAAATCTATTTTTTAATGAGCAATACCAAACTCTAATCTCTAAATTTTTAAACTTATTTTATAGTAACACTTTTACCACATCCAGAATTGGCATTATAACATCTAGAACCTGTACCATTTGAGTTTGAATTAAATTTATACGTGTAATTAGAAGAGCAATCTATTTTTGTTGAACTATTATTATTAATACGCGTTCCATTTCTAGAACCTTCTTTATAAATATAAATATCTTTACCTGTTCGATTGTAAATTGTTACTCTTTTTTTAGACGTATTCTTATCCATATTTTTCATACGAGCTTGGTGTGCTTTTAATCTTTTATGTGCTGGTGTAGCTCTAATAGAGTCGTTATATCTCTTTATTTCATCAATTGCTTTTCCTTTAGCCTCTTTTACATTTTTATCACTTTTCTTTTGTGCAGATGTCCTTCCATCTTGTTTTGTTTTCATAGCAACAAGATAATCGGTAATTAATTTATCTAAATTTTGACTTTGCAAAGCTTTATGAGCTGGACCATAGCTATGAGGTTTTTGTTTATTTTTTAATGCCTTTAATCTTTTCATAAAAGACAATTTTTTCTTTTTCTTGCCAGTTGACTTAGGAGTTGCTGTACCCTTTTTAATAAAAACGTTCTTAATACCATTAAAAGAAGTACCATCTTTAGAAACATTATCTACATAAAACACGTAATCTCCTATGGCAACAAACCCATGTTTTTCATATTTATGCCTAGTAATGCTTTCGTATGGATAACCACTACAGCGAGCATATCCTTCTACCATATCATCGCTTTGTACTACATGCCCCTTACTTTTACCTTCGTCAACAACTGCTTTAATACTATAGCCTTCTCCTGAAGGAAGGAATTTTAGTTTAAACTTAACGATAAACCGTTTATTACTTATTTTATAAACTCCATCGCCATCTTGATCGTAAGCACCCCAATATTCATCATATTGAGCTGTTGTAGAAATAGTACTAAATAAGTTGTTTTGCGAGAATGTTATTGTTGTTACAAAAAGTACAACAGACAAAATTATTTTTTTCATTTTTTTATTGATAAAATATTTAGCACAAGAATACTTCATCAATGTCAATAAACAACAAACAAGTTTATGAGGAGCAGATTAAGTTTGTAAACACGCAAATAGATGTTTATACTTTAAATATTATAATCGATTTTTAAAAGGAATTGTTAGCACTACCTTTGTTCCTGTAGCATTTTCACCATCATATAAATCTTCAATAACATACCCTATATTTTTATTGTATTGTTTTTTGAATATTTCTAAACGTTTTTGAATAGCGTTTAAGGCAAACGATTCGTTTTGACTCCCTTGACGATTCGCTATTTCTGATGCCTTTTTTCTACCGATACCATTATCGGTAATTACACACTGCAACGTGTTATTTACAAGAGTAAAGAGTATGTTTAACTGTTTTTCTCCTACTCTGTGAAACAATCCATGTACTAAGGCATTTTCTATAAAAGGTTGCACGAGTAGAGATGGAACTTCTAAGTTTTCTTTTCCATCATAATGAATAACATATTTAAACTCATTACCAAATCGAAGTTTTTCTAACTGTAGATATACTTTTAAAAAGTCTAATTCTTTTTCTATAGAAATAAAATCTTGACTAGAGTAACTTAAGGTGTTCCTTACCAACTGAGCAAATAGTACAATGTAATCATAAGACGCATCCGTCTCTTCTTTTAAAATTAAATCTTGAATTGAGTTTAAAGCATTAAAAATAAAATGAGGGTTCATTTGAGATCGTAATGCTGTTAAATTTAGAGTTATCAACTCTTTTTCTAATGAAATTTTTTCTAATTGAGTAACACGTTCTTTTTCTTTTGTTTTTATTTTTTTTCTAAAATAAAAAATAATACTTCCTAAAATAAATCCAGAAACTAAAAAAGCAAACCACCAGGTTTCCCAAAATGGTTTTTTAATTAAAAACTGAAACTCTTTTATGTTACTTTTACCTGATTTAGTACCTATAGTTGGTTGTACTTGAAAAGTATAATTCCCAATAGGTAAGCTATTATATTTTACATCATTTACCCCAACATCTGTAGTTATCCACTTATTATTTAAGCCTTTTAACTTATACTTGTACCTTCCTTTTTTATTATATAAAAAACCATTAACATTAAATCCGATTTTTATAGAGTTTTGATCGTATCTTAATGTATAATTTGACATTATTAAAGTATCTTTTTCATTAATTTCTACTTTATTAAAAAACACTTCTGGGTTTTGTCTTTTAAACGCTTTCTCTTTATCTACCGAAAACAAACCTACATTAGACGAGAAAAACACTTTGTTATTTACTATTTCTATACCAGAAATATCATAAGATAAAATACCTTCTCGTTTGGTTAATCCTTTTAAATTACCTGTAACAACATCAAGTACTTGAATACTATTTTCTGAAGAAATCCATAAATTATTTTTATCTGCTTTAATTTTTCTGATGAAATTAGAAGACAAGCCATTTGTTATGTTATAATGATGTATAACACTATCATTTTTAATTCCAAAAATACCATTCTTAAAAGTTGACACCCATATAACACCGTTAGTAGTTTCTGATATTGAGTTACCATAAATAGGCTTATTATTATACCTAATCACTTTTGGATTCCATAGACTGTCATATTTCACTAATTCATCTATAAACGCGATATAAACTTCATTTTTAGCTTTATGATAATGTGATGCATACGTCCTTTTTCCATTAGATATAAAAATTTCTTTATTATTAATATCAGCATTTTCTAGTTTCATTACCGAGCTATAGCCCGTAATAAGTAGGTCATTATTTTTTAGTAATGTTATACTTTTAGCAGTATTAAATTTGCTTACCTCACTAATTTTTATCAGTTGCTGTGTTTTGTAATTGTAGGTGTAAGACCCAAAATCTTTACTTATAAAAACCAAGTTTTTTTCAGGGTGATATTTAAGTACTGCTACTCTATCTTTTGATGGTAAAACGATATGTTTTTCTATATTGGTTGTTACATTATAAAACCCTATAGCTCCTCCTTTAGTTCCAAAAACTAATGTATTATAATCTACTAGATCTAAACTGCTTATGTTTTTGTTTTTTTCTGAAATAGTACAAGTTTCAATATTAATATTTGGTATTACATAAACACCATTATTTAGAGTTGTTAACCAATAGTTATCTTCTTTATCTTTTAGAATTTTAGTAATATCTCTACCTTTTAAAATTCGTTTTTTTAAACGAAAGTTATTTGACAGATATTCATATACCCAAACTCCAGAATTTGTAGCTATCCAAATTTCATTTTCATTTTCAAAATGGGTATAAATCCGTTCTTTAGCTAAAGCTTCAAACCCTTTTATTTTATTGATTTTTTTTTCTGAAATATTAAATTTAAAAAAGGTGTTTATACCACTTCTTTTTTGGTGTAAAAAAAAAGAAGAACCTATCCTAAATATTATAGCCTTTCTTTCATGTACAATATGTCCATTTTTATCTTTAAAAAACGAGTTTGATGTTAGTACTTTTTTGAAGCTATTTTTTGAAGTTATACTTAGTATAGAGCTGCCATTTGAAACATAAATTGTATTGTTTAATTTATAAGGAGTACCAAAAGTGTGTTTAGTATTTAACTTGTATTCTATAAGCTTTGTATTTAAATTTATTTTGTAAATATTTGCTAAAGTAACCACCCATAAATAGTCTCCTTTAACTATAAAATCTGCTAATTCTCCTTTTAACAATTTACTTAAATCTGTAAATAAGTGTAATTTATCATCTTTTATATAAAAAAATTGTCCTGAAACATTATTACACCAAATACGTCCTAAATGATCTTGTTTAATACCAAAAACAGATAAACCACGTTGTTCTTTATTATTGTAGCTCTTAAATAATTTACCGTCATATCTAAAGAGTCCTTTAGCTGCTGATAACCAGATAAAACCTTTATCGTCTTCCGTGATATCATAAAATTCTTTATCAGGCAATCCTTCTTTTTCTGAAAAATGTATAGATACAGGTTCTTGCGCTTGCATTAAAAATGAGACAAAAAACAGAATTAATAAATGTATTTTTTTAGTCAATGAATCTTATTTTTTATAACTGAAAATATTTTCAAAATCAGGCACTCTAGTTCTAGAAATTTTTGCTATTATAGTTCCATTTGCTAAAGTAATATTTAGTACTCTTTTATTTAAAAACTCTATATATTCTAAATTAATAATCCACGTTCTATGTGAACGAAAAAAAGTACTCTCTTTTGGCAGTACTTCTTCATAAAATTTTAAATTTTTACTAGTTGTGATTGTTTTTTTTCCATTTAGATGTATTTTAGTGTAAGCCCCATCTGCTTCAATTGCGATAATTTCAGCTAAGTTAACAATACGTCTATTGCCTAATTCTGGAATTACTATTTTCTCAACCTTCTTTTCCTTTATAGTTTTCAATAATATTTTATAATCCACTAATTCCGCTTGTTCACCTAATTTACCTTCTAGCTTCTTTAGCGTTAATGCTAATTTTTTTCTATCAATAGGCTTCACTAAATAATCAATCGCATTTAATTCAAAAGCTTTTATAGCGTATTGATCATAGGCAGTAACAAAAATAATTTCGAAATCAATAATATCAAAAAAATTCACAATTTCATAGCCTGCATAATTTGGCATTTGCACATCTAAAAAAACCACGTTAGGTTTTAATTCTTTAATTTTTTCAACACCATTTTCTAAATTACTACAAGTGGCAATAATTTCTATATTTAACGAACTTTTTTCTAATAAATTAGTTAGTACATTTCTTGCACTTTGTTCATCATCAATAAGTATTGCTTCTATTTTAGTCATAGATACAAATGTAAGAATAGCTCGGTTAATTATAGCAAAATACTTTATGAATGACGGATTAAGCTTATGAGCGTCATCACAAACTCTTTAAAAATATTTTTTTTTAAGAAGACATCACTATAAACTATAATATCTATTTCCGGAAAAAGTAAAATTAGAGGTTTACTTATTTAAACACAATTAAAAAAAGTAACAGAATATATTGTACTTTTATGTATACACGTTCTAGTATAAAAATTACTGTAAGATTCTTTTAAATCACATTAACGATTATTAAACAGGAAATAAGCTTCAAAAAAAAAATTAAATCAAAATATTTAATAACAAAAAAGTTTTTAATAATAGATTATCTATTAACATCTTTGATTGAAGATCATTTCATATTATAAAGAATATTTAAATTTAATAAAATTATTTTTGTTTATTTTCACACTACTAAACCAACTAAAAACAAAAATACTATACCTTGACTCCATCTCCACATACCTTAACCTCTTTAAAAAAGGGACAGGGCAAACTCACACTTTTTCAAGTTGTTTTTCACAATAATTAATTGATTAAT